>JANRLH010000117.1:0-56266 GCA_033762795.1 Pseudanabaenaceae cyanobacterium bins.68 | reverse complement strand
GGCAAAATCCCCTTGAGCCGCTTCGCATTTTCCCGCTCGATCGCTTCCATAGCTAGATCGACAGTTTTGCCAATATCAGGCTGTTTCGCCTGTCCTTGCAGGTAAGACCACCGCGCCTCAACAGGCACAAAAAACACATTCTCCGCCGAATATTCATCCCGATCCTCTGGATCGGCTCCTGCATAATCTCCCTCACCCGCGATTAGCTGTTGGTGCAGCACCTCAAACGCATCTGAAATATATTTCAGGAAAATCAACCCTAAAACAATGTGCTTATATTCCGCCGCATCAATATTTTTTCGCAGCTTATCCGCAGTTTTCCATAGTTTTTGCTCAAATGATTCTGAATTGTTCTGCTTAGCGGTTACTTCTGCCATATTTCCTTTGGTCTTGTAGCAGCTAATTTTAGTATATTGTTACGACACAAACCCCACTAGCTTCATTTCCGACCACTCAGAGGTGCATCTTGCGGTTCTATTACCACACTGCATCCGCCAAGGCTGATTAATTCCTGCTGCTGCCAATCTCAGGCTACCCTGCCCAAAGCGGTGATTAACCTGATCCAATACTTCCATTAGTTGCTTAGATTTAGTGCGGTCTTTGGCATCAAATAGAGAAGTTTGCAGGGAATCTTTGGGTTGAAGTCCTAGCATGATTACCCCTGCCTTTTTGAACTCTACCCCTTGGGCATAAATTCTATCTATCAGTGGCAAAGTGTATTCTAAAAGTTCGGTGGTGTCATTTGTGCCATTTTGTAGCTCTATGGATAGAGAAGCAGAATGAAAATTTTCCTTGAAAGGACTAGAACGGGCAAATACTGATAGGGCGGTTGTTACTTGTTTTTGTTTTCTTAGTTTGGCGGCGGCACGACAAGTATAGGTGGCGATGGCTTCTTTGAGTGCCTGTTTAGTTGTAATAGGTTGCCCAAAGGAACGAGAGACACAGGTATTTTGCTTGGGTTGAGGGCAGAGTTCCAGAGGTAGGCATGATTTACCCTGTAGTTCCAGTTGGAGTCTTACTCCGACAATGCCGAGTTTTTTGCGAATTAGGTTGGGGTCAGCATCTCGGAACTCAAGAGCATTATTAATACCTCTTTCCATCAACCACTTGCCCCACTTTCTGCCTACTCCCCAAATATCATCCACTGATGTAGTTGCCAAAGCTAATTCTGGCTCAGTGCATACTCCAATTTTAGATTTCTTCGCTACTCGATTAGCCAGTTTTGCCAGTACCTTTGTACAACCAATACCAACGGAGACAGGTATCCCAGTCCATTGCAAAACCTTTGTCCTAATTTGCGTTCCGTAATCCATAAGATCAATATGTTCAAACCCATCCAAGCCCAGAAAGGCTTCATCAATCGAGTAAACCTCCAAATCAGGTGAGAACTGAGCTAGTACCTGCATCACCCGATGACTCATATCTCCGTAAAGAGCATAGTTAGAAGAGAGGACTTTAATATTATGTTTCTCAACTTCATGCTTAATTTTGAAAAGTGGTACGCCCATCTGAATACCTAAAGCTTTGACTTCAGGCGATCGCGCGACCACACAGCCATCATTATTAGAAAGTACCACTACAGGAACATTTAGACCTAAAGCAATTCGAGCAGTTGGTAAGCAAGTATTTTTCTATCCAAACTCTAAGGGCGATCCTCTAGCAAAGGTGGTGCGAACTGATGATGGAAAAGGAAATAAGAAGTTTGCCTAGTGGCATCGCATTCATGGCAAAGGGATTGAGTGGGCTTTAGGGCTGCCAAATCAAATTCAAAGGCAGGTGCGGCTATATCGGATTCGAGATGATGTGAATCAGGATGCTATTTCTAATCATGAGCCAATTCTAATTGTGGAGGGTGAGGGTAAAGCTGATTTATTACTTTCTATGGGTATTGCTGCTACTTGTGCGATCGGTGGGGCGGGTAAATGGCAAAGATATGGTTATCCTAATTATCTGGAAGATTTACAGGGTGCTACTGTCGTTCTGGTTCCTGACCGTGATACTAAGGGCTTATCCCACATGGAAGATATTGAAAAGGATTTTCCTGATGCCCAATGGCTCTATCCCTATCCTGATTCGCCTCTGTGGAATAAATTGCCTGAAAAGGGTGGTCTTGATATTGCTGATTGGATTGAGGACTTTAAGCTTTCTAAAGAGCAAATTTTGGATGGGATTGGAGCTAAACCAAAATATTCTCTGGCTTCTGATCGAAACTCTGAAACAAAGGTTATGGAATTTAATGAAGGTTTAACTTATGAGCAGACTATTCAAAAGTTAGAAAAGATTTTTGAGATTGAAGATGAAGCTTTGCAATTATGGGAACTGGATCCTTTGGCTAGTTGTGTGAAGCGATCGCCTAGTCGGTTGGTGCAGATTTGGGAAACTTATCAAAATGATTACACGCCCTTTCAGCCCATTGAGTTACATGATTTCTTGAAGCGTGAGGAAAAAGCCATGCTCAGAGCGAACTTCAATCCTTGGACACGCTTAATAACAGAAATGATCATGTCCTAGGAATCAAACCCATGCCAGATATACCTTCTAGTTCGCTGGACAACCATTATTTACACAGGTCAGATAACCAGTAGTAAAAAACTGTAATTGGGCTTTTTTTGACTTTCAGACGCTATATGTGGCGTACCGCATTTATACCTATGAAACATCTCGCCCTATTTTCTAGCTTTACCCTTGCTGCCTAATTTGTAGAAGTTCCTAGTTCGGAGAACAAAAAATGACAATTGTAAATAATGAGGATGCGGCAAAAGCGATCGCCCACTCAACTGAGTATCTCAAACGAGCCAGATTAAAAGGAATCCTTATTGAAGGAGTTCACTATTATCGCGGTACGGGTAAAACCTCACCTGTTACCTACAACTTAGAAATGATCCAAGCTTGGCATACAGATCCTATGGAGATACACCTTCAGAAGATTCAAGAGATTTTGCAAACACGTCAGGTAATTTCGGCGAAGACTCGATGTAACCACCGTAATTCTCGTAAAGTACCGCCACATCGTGCCCCGTAATTTGTGCGATCCGCATTGGGTTTTCTCCCGCTAACAGCGCATGACTGATACAGGTTGCTCTGGTTGTGTAGGGCTTTCGATAATCTACATTTGCTTTTGTAAGAATTGGTATCCAGTAGCGGTTACGAAAGTTATTAAGGGCTATTTTGTGACCTTCGGCACTGGTAAATACAAAGTCTTCGCTACGTTCACGATGCTTCAGCATTGCCACCACCGAATCAGGTAGCTTAAATTGGCGAATCTTGTTGCGCTTCTGGTCGCAGATTACTACTCGGCTACAATCTTCACTTACCTCCGACCATTTTAAGGCAGACGTTTCCCCCAGTCGCGCCCCCACTGCAAAGCAAAAATAAAGAAAGTCGTAATAATGTCTGGCTATTTCCTTACAGCTATTTAGGATTTTTTGTACTTCTACATCTGAGAACGGGGTAGGCATTGGCTTGGCGGGTACTTTAACCTTTATTTCTTGCCAAGGATTTTCCAGCTTGTGATACTCATAGCAACGACTCAACCAGTCTAGTTTGCGTTTTACGGTGATTGCTTTGTTATTCGTACCTAGCCACTGAATGAATTGATTCGGATTATGATAATGCTCAAAATTATTCAGTAGCGATCGCATAGTTGAGAGAGTTTTCGCTCCCGTGCCATTGCCTGTAAGATGCTTTAGTCATTCTTCATATAGATCAGCTATAGACTTTATCTTTTGCGGCACTTGGGGTTCTGGAACTTTTTGACCGCCCTTATACTTTTCTAAGGTTGGATCGAAATGCCCGCTAAGTAAGTCAATTTCTATCGACCGAGCCAAGCGATCGGCAAACACCCTATTTTGACGGTTAGCCTGGTCTTAGCTCATACCGCTTGCCAGAGTATCGCCACCTCAAGCGTAGCCAATCATCCTTGACATTTACAGATACCGAACCTTTAAGCGTTTTTTGCGCCCCCATTACGCCCCCAATTTCACCCTAAATATACCTAAACTTACCTAAGTATACCTGAGTGGGTTGAGGCGTAATGGTTACGGTATAAGCCCTCAATGGGATTTGAACCCATGACCTTCTCCTTACCAAGGAGATGCTCTACCCCTGAGCCATGAGGGCACATTTGTCTATATTACAGCTTCTGCTCGAGTTTGGCTAGATATAATTTTAATCTTTTTGACACTTAAATTAGGACTTAAGCAAAGGTGCGCTAAAACGCTGAATTTAAGTTCTGTAGTTTAGCCATAGTGGTTTGATATTGGACTGCGTGAGTCCTATTAAGGATTCAACAGCCACCAGACTAGGGGTACCAAAACTAAACTAGGCAGAAAAGCAGTGATTGGGAGTTTGCCGATTTCTAGAAGATTTAGCCCTAAGCCCAGGAGCAACAAGCCACCTAGCCCACTAATTAAGGTTATGGAAGGGGACTGAGCTAAACCGCCTAGGCTGCCTGCTAGTAGAGATAAACTGCCTTGATAGAGCAACAGCGGCAGGGCGGAGAAGCCTACGCCAATTCCCAGGCTGCTGGCAAAGGCGACCGAGGTGATGCCATCGAGCAGGGATTTGAGGCCCAGAATAGTATGGTCACCCCTCAGCCCATTGTCTAGGCTGCCCAAAATTGCCATTGGTCCAATGCAAAATAGCAGGGTTGCACTGACTAGACCTTGACTAAAGTGGGTACTGCTCCCCACTATTTTTTGCTTGAGTAAATCTGCGGTTTGTTGGATTTTAGCTTCTAGTTGAGCCCATTCCCCCCATAGCCCGCCTACCACCAGACAGATTAAGGCAATTACTATGCCATCAATTCCTAGTTTGGTTTTGACTTTTAGCAAGTTGGTAGCGATATTTTGCCCCAGGAAGATAATCACTAGCCCTACTGCTTGGGTAATGACGGTTTGCAGTTTGAGGGATAGTCGGTGACCCAAGAACAGACCGCAGGCAGTGCCGAAAATGATTGCACCTACATTTAGCCAGGTACCACTGGTTTTGTACCAGAATTCGTAAAAGCTCATTATCAAAAGCCTGATCCAAATAGAATAATGCCAAATTCTCGATCTAAAGGGTTGGTCTCAATTCGATCAAGATGGGCTTGGCTACCCAGAAATAAATGGGTTTTGATCTGCCCTACTACGGCATCATAAAATTGAGGGCGGTGTTCAATCGGTTGGGCTTGGGGGTGGGGCTTAAGGATGAAGTCTTGATCGAAACGAATGTAAAAGGGAACAATAAAACTTACTTCTGGGTAGCGAGCGGGAGAAGATGTTCGCCAGATTAGGGAGAGTCGTAGACCAAAGCACCAATAGCCAGATACCAGGTAGGTAACTTTTTCTAGTTTGGCAAGGTTGCTCTCTAAGATACTAACTCGGCGCGATCGCGCTTGGGGCATCTGATGATGGTGGGGCAGCATTACTAGATGGGCATCTTCTTCTCGCCATTCGAGATATTTCAACATTTCACCAATGCAGCGATCGCCAAAAATTAGGCAGGCTTCAGCCGCAGCTTGGTGATTTTGAAGGTCTTGGGCAAATAGCTGATAGATTTCCGTGTATTTAGACATGAGCAGGGAATAACCAAAGCCACAATGGGATAGAGCCTAACACTCCTAAACTGGTGAGGGCAATGCTAACTACAATAATTTCGGTGGAAAAAGCATACTCTTCAGCCAAAATTACGCCAGCGATCGCGGTAGGCATGCCTGCTTCTAGCACCACAGCCAGGCGGCGGCTGTCGGTAATGCCAAATAGAGTGAGAATAATTCCTAGCACGAGGGGAAGTAGCAGCACTTTACAGAGCGCGGCTAGACCAGATATTTGCAGGTGTTTACTCAGTTTGATTTCACTAAATCTAATTCCTACTAGTATCAAAGCTAGTGCAGTAACTCCATTGACCGTCAAATCTAGTGCCTGGTGAATTGGTTGATTTAATTGAATCTGCTGGAGTTTGAACCATAGACCTAGGCCAAAGCCCCAGAGAGCAGGAGTAAGTAAAACTGACTTGAGATGATGGTGCCAGGGCTGAGTTTTTTGGCTGTAATAGCTGGAGATCGCTACGCCAAACCCGTAGCTACCAATAATGTTGTGGGTAAGGCTAAACAGTACTACCCAACTTAAACCCACTTGATCCACGAGATAAGGAGCGATCGCTAAACCAACAAACCCTGTGTTGCCAATTACAGCAGAGAGTAAAAATGGGGCGCGATCGCTGCGCCTAAACCGCCAACTGCACCACCAAGTCAAGAGCAGGCTCAAGCTCAAAAAGGCACTAACTACCATTGGCACCAACCAAATTGCCCCAGTTAGATCAGCCCTAAGGGTGAACCCGAATACCTGTAGAGGTACTCCTAGCCAGAATAGCGATCGCGCAATTAACTTCGGGAAAACCTCTGGCACATGCCTTAGCAATAAAAAGCCGATTGCCGTCCAGCCAATCAAAGGCAGATAAATTTCACCAAGTTGCTCAACCATAGTTATGGGTGGTGTTATTCCTGACTAAAGCCAAGCTGGGTTTGGAGCGTGCGGATTTCGTCTTTATGGGCTTTAATCCATAGCTGACCAGGCGATCGCCAGCCAACGGTTACTTGTTCGAGTCGGGCTGCTCCCCGCCAATAAAATATGCCTACTCCTGGTACTGCCAGCAAGGGGCTCCAAATCAAGGCTGGCCAATCGGGCAGTAAAATTGTCAATACTAAGCTCAAGCAGCTAAAGCCTACTGCTGCTATTAGGATCAATAGTAATAGTAGACCAACACTAGGAGCTACCTGACCAGATAGGGTGACCAGTTCTTGATCTGGGCTATATGCCACTACTTGAAAAGAGCGCTGGCGCAAATGTTTGGCGACCGCGGCTAAAACCTCCTCCTGTTGCCAATGGGGGTGGCGCAGCAGCATTTCGGTGGTGCGATCTTTAACTGCCGCCCTGAGGAAAAAAATTAATCCTACTAGCAGCATCAGAGTCAAAATCAGACTAGAACTAAGAGAGAATTGCAACACAGTAAAGCCAGGTATTTGCCTGTATTTTAGTAGATCAAACTTAACTTTTAGGAAGTAAGTTGGCGAAATTGGGCTTCATTCACGGCAGCAATAAACTGCTGTACTGCTTTCAACTTCAGACAGTCAAGCGATCGCGCTGGCCAATTACCCATCAACACCTGAATTTTTTCCTGGTCAGCCTGGGAGGAAAATTTAAGCTGCCAGCCGCTCTCCTGGGCAGCCAGGATTCCCAGTTGCCAAATCCGCGGATCAGTAATTTGCAGCCGCGCCTGTAAAGTTGACCCAGGGACAGACTTACCGCTGCGGGCTAAATACTGCAACATACCCACGAGCTGGCGCCAGTGCTCAATCCCATTAATTTGCCCCAAATACTCTAGGTTGGGAGCAGAAATTTTAGGCTGAGGTGGCAGCGGTGCGAGGACTGCATCACTGGCTGGTCGGAGATCAAGCAGGTTTAATTTGTAGGCTTGGTTGTAAGTGTCGTCAATCAACTGCACAATCACGTCCGCCTTGACAGGTAAATCCTGTTCGTTATGCTCCCACCAAACTCCTGGAATTTTGCCAGAATGATCCTGGATTGCAAATTCCAGAATCGAGTATCCCAACTTTTGTCCATTCTTATCTTTGATTTTCTTGGTTTTAGGATGCAGAAATTCACAGTTGCGAATCAAGATTTTAGGCGCAGCATTTCCCATGCCATGGGGTTCCAGCAGTTTTAACTGATCGAATAATTGTTTGCCAGGTAATAGATCTGGATCGCCAATAATCTCTTGAATAGAAAGTTCTAAGTCAATCTCAATTTTGGCCAGAGGTAGATCAGCATACTGCTGCCAGAAAAGTTGTTCCAGGCTCTGGTGGAGAATTTCTAGGTTCTCTAATTTGAAGCTCAGTCCTGCCGCAAAAGGGTGACCACCAAAACTAAGCAGCAGATGTTGCTGGGGTTTTACCAGATTATAGAGATCAATCCCACCGTAGGATCTAGCACTGCCCTTAGCGATTCCCTGATCAATGGTGCAGAGAATTACTGGCCTACCATACTCACTGGCCACCTGTCCTGCTACCAAGCCTAAAATTCCCGGTTGCCATTCCGCATCGGCTAAGAGAATCACTGGGGTAGTGGAAAGATCAATTTGATCAATGCGGCGCTTAATTTGAGCCAGGAGCTTGGCTTGCAGGTCTTTGCGCTTGTCATTAGCTCGCTCTGCTAATTCGGTGAGCTTTTGGCATTCTTTCAGGTCTTTGCTGATCAATAGCTGCACTGATTTGCGTGCATCTCCCCAGATTCTGCTGATGCTGTTGATGCGGGGCGCAATCCCAAAACCAATGTCGGTGGCACGATCGCCTGCTTTTTTACAGACTTCCAACAGGGCTTTTACTCCAGGTCGGCGTTTTTGCCGTAGCTGCTCAATGCCAATTTGGGCTAAATAGCGGCAATCTTGCTTCAGTTCCACCAAGTCGGCAATTAAACCGATCGCTACTAGATCGAGTAAATGCTCAATCGGAGCCTGGGGAATGTCTGGCAGTGCCTGATAGAGGGCTTCGATCAGCTTGTAGGCAACTGCTACCCCAGACAGATGATAAAGAGGATGATCGGGGGCTAAATAGCGCGGATTGATAATTGCTACTACAGGAGGGCGCACAGATGGCAAGGTGTGATGGTCGGTAATAATTAGATCTATACCTAGGCTTTGGGCATAAAGAATTTGTTCTAGGCTGGTGCTACCAGTATCACAGGTAATGATTAAGGCATAATCTTGGAGTTGCTGAATCCCCTGAACAGACAAACCATGGGATTCCGTAAAGCGATCGGGGATGTAGTAGGTAAGTTGGCTAGGGCTAAAAAACTGACCTAATCCTTCCCACAGCACTGCAGTTGCGGTAATGCCATCGGCATCAAAATCTCCCCAAATTGCCACTTTTTGATCATGTTGGTAGGCGAGTTTTAGGCGTGCGATCGCTTGGGTGATTTCTAGACCAAACGCCTCACTGCCATGGGGTTGATAGGAATTGGGATCTAAAAAACCTGCTACCGCCTGGGGATCGCGCCATCCTCTCTGCCACATTACTTGAGCCGCATGCTCACCCACCTGACTCACCAGCCAGGCAGGGGCGGGTTCAGTTTCAATTTTGTGCCAGATTTTAGGAATGCTGGGCATAGCCTCTTCTTTTATACTGATTTTGTACTTATTTCAAGCTAACCCTGTAGGAGTCAGGACTTACACAGTCTGATTTAGGAAGTCTGGTCTAAACAGAGCTTGATCACCTAGCTCCACTTAGGAGCCTACTTACAGGACCACTTAGAACCAAGGTTTTAGATCAAGTTGTCATAACGCCTAAGGCATACCTGAGGCCCATCCCCAAGAGTTGTCCCTAAGACTTACATGCAAAATTATATGCGGACGGAGAGACTCGAACTCTCACATCAGAGATACTAGAACCTAAATCTAGCGCGTCTACCAATTCCGCCACGTCCGCTTTTTTAAGCCCTACCAACCATAGCATACCTGGGCTGTGCTAGTCCAGCAAAGATTTTTAATCTCTAGGGCGGCGCGATCGCCTCCGCACTGGACGGCGGGGTTGATCGTCAAATGGCTCAGGGAAATTATTGTAACTGTCAAAAAAAGCTGATTGGCTAGGTTTAGCCCGCCGCCGCGACTCCCTGGCAAACTGTTGGGATCTTTGGGCTAATTTGCCTAAGCTAGCGATCGCTAGCCCCAACCATTTGGTTAGCTTCAGATCTAATTGCCAGCCTTTGCGGGTAAAGATCACAATGCTTTCTCCCAAGCGATCGTGCACAGACTGCCGTTTGAGGGTATCAGCTGCGGCAAATACCAGATCGGCAACCAAGGGCAAGGGGGCAAACAGGGTCAGGCTGGTAATCATGCCGTTTTGATCAAGGGAATTGAGCAACAACAGCAAGAAAACTAAGATCAAGCTTTCTCGCCGCAACAACAACAGCGCGCCAGTGGGTTTACCATAATTGAGGTTGACCACCCGCAGGCTCATCGCCCAGCGTCCCAAACTTTGACCATTAAACAGCACGCGATCGCTTAACCAAACTGGCACAAAGAGAAATTGTGCGCCAATCCCCCAGCCCAGTAATTCTTTTAGCAACAGCGCCAGTAAGTAACAAGCAAAAAAATCAATCACGAACCCACCAATGCGAGCCGATAGACTAGCAAGGGGCAGACGGGTATAGGCAGGCTCAAAGTCGATCACGGCTTATTTTTCCGATTTATGGGTAGATTTGACTGCCAGTTCCCGCAGTTGTTTGTCCTCGACTAGAGCGGGCGCATCAGTGAGTAAATCCCGCGCCTGTTGGGTTTTGGGAAAAGCAATTACATCTCGAATCGAGCTTTCTCCAGCTAGTAGCATAACTAATCGATCCAGCCCATAGGCAATACCTCCATGGGGCGGTGCGCCGTAGTCAAAGGCCTCTAGCAAAAAGCCAAACTTTTCTTGGGCGGCTTCAGGCGATAGCCCGATCGCGGCAAATACTTGTTCTTGAGTTGACCTTTGATAGATGCGTAAACTGCCACCGCCAATTTCAATCCCATTTAAAACCAAATCATAGGCGAGGGCGCGGGTCTGAGCATTCAATCCTTGGCTCAAGTCTGCAGGGTTAGGAGCAGTGAAGGGATGGTGAATTGCCTCTAGGCGCTGCTCTTCCGCATTCCATTCAAACATGGGGAAATCGGTCACCCATAGCAAATTGAATTGATCAGGGGGAATTAGATTTAATTCTTGACCCAAGGCTAAACGTAAGCGACTC
This sequence comes from Pseudanabaenaceae cyanobacterium bins.68, assembly GCA_033762795.1. GTDB lineage: Bacteria > Cyanobacteriota > Cyanobacteriia > Pseudanabaenales > Pseudanabaenaceae > JANRLH01. Next base: position 45,506 of record JANRLH010000117.1, on the reverse strand, counting down.
AGAGACTCATTAACGATCGCGGTCTCTCCCGCCCCAAACAGTAACAGAGTGCCTGGCACTGCCCCAGTGCGTTCGAGTAAAGCCTGTTGGGTGGCAGGATCTAGACTATCCTTGAGCGCCCCGATCGAATCAATTTCGCCGCCCGCTCTTACCCGCACAAAGGCTAAGCCCTTCGCTCCATACTGGGCTACCAAATTTGCCAAATCTCCACCTGGCTTGATTCTGACGTTAGAGATTAAATCATTGCCATTGGCGATCGCGATCACCTTGATCAAGCCGCCGTTTTTCACCGCACTGGCAAATACTTTAAAGCTGGAATCTTTGAATAGATCAGAAACATCGATCAATTCCAGCCCAAATCTGGTATCGGGACGATCGCAGCCATAGCGAGCCATCGCTTCAGCATAGGTAATTCTGGGAATGGGAGGTAAATCTATATGCTTAATTTGGCGAAAGATAGCTCGAATTAGCCCCTCATTTAACTGCAAGATCTGCTCCTGGGACATGAAGCTCATTTCCAGATCTAGCTGGGTAAACTCTGGCTGCCGATCCGCGCGCAGATCTTCATCCCGAAAACAACGGGCAATTTGATAGTAGCGATCGCAACCGCCCACCATCAGTAACTGTTTAAATAACTGGGGCGACTGGGGCAAAGCGTACCAGTCCCCCAAATTCACTCGACTAGGCACCAGATAATCCCTTGCCCCTTCTGGGGTAGAGCGACAGAGAATAGGGGTTTCCACTTCCATAAAACCGCATTCATCTTCTAAATAACGGCGCATGGTGCGTACTACTGCAAATCTGAGGCGGAGGTTACTGGATAAGCGATCGCTGCGCAGATCCAAATAGCGATATTTCAACCGCAACTCTTCCCGCACCAGATCCCGATCGGCAATCAAAAAAGGCAACTGACCATTAACTCCATTTAGTAATTCCAAGCTCTCTGCATAAATTTCGATTTCGCCCGTAGCTAATTTGGGATTCAAGGACTCGGCTGGTCGGGCTGAGACCTTGCCACAGACCCGCACCACATACTCATTCCGCAGTTCACCCGCCAAATCACAAGACTGGGGAGTTTGAGTTGGATCGCTCACTATTTGCACTACTCCAGAGCGATCGCGCAAATCAAAAAACAGTACACCACCATGATCCCGCCGGCGGTCTACCCAGCCACAAATCTGCACGGATTCACCAATATGTAGAGCATTAAGTTGACCGCAAAAATGAGTTCGCATAGAAAATAAGCACAGATTACCAACACTTTATCATCTTAGGACTTAGGCAAACGTGATCTAAAACTTTGGCTTTAAGTGGGGTGTGGGGCGTTGCTCCACTTGAGGGCAGATCCCTCAAACTCCCTTTTAACAATACTTCCCCAAACCGAGTTAATTGAGCGAATTTATGGCGGAGATTACCCGCAGCACCTATAATTTAGCTAAGTAGTTCAGTGAAATTTTTTTGGGGTAATTTTAAGATGGAAGTCAACTTTCTGGGCCTAGTTGCTACCGCCATGGCTCTGTTCGTGCCAACAGCTTTTTTGCTAATTCTTTATATTCAAACGGCTAGCCGTGATGAAGCCAACAACAGCTAATCGCCAGAGCTTGGGGCTACGCCGCGAGGTAAAGATCTGAACTCATCTAAAATTTAGGGGTGTGGGGACTCTCACCCCCTAACTCTGTCTAAACCATCTCTAAACCATGTCTATTTCTAGAATAAAAGTAGGACTTACCCAGCTTGATTTGGGGTAACACCGATTTTCCAAATCTTCACTACAGATGAGGTGTAGAGATGAGATGTAGGGCGAAGCCTCGCGAAGGAGTCTTACCCCACTCTAATTAATCTCAGGACTTAGACAGTCTGATCTAGGAAGTGTTGTAAAAGTGGAGTTTGAGGGCAAAGCCCTCAAGTGGGGCATAGCTCCACACCCCTACAAAATCTGAGGTTTTAAGTCACGTTTGCGTAAGTCCTGAATCTGTAGTTTAGCCATAGTGATTTGGTATAAGTGGTAAACCTAGTATCTCTAGCTACTTCAAAGTGATGGCGATCCTGTTTATGCTGGGCTACATAACTTCTGGCGCTGTCAGCTATCTTATTGGATTCTGTTTTATTGAATTTGGAATATACAAGCTGTTTGGTAGAAAGACCAGTGGTCATGAGCCTAGATCAGATGGAATCCAGATAAGGCGAACCTATATCTAGGCTCAATCATGGGGAAGGAGGTTATGAGGTAGATCACAAGTACATCTAGGCAATTTATCTAGGCAATTTGAAATTGCAGGAGTTGGGCGGTTGTTGGCTGTTTCAATTCATATCCTGACTGGAAATCCAAACCTAGGCTCCCTGCTGGCATGGAACCTCAAAGAATGTAGTTTTACCGTGCATCAAAGTGCTTCGATTAGCTCAGCTATGACCCTGTGGTCGCAGCAACAGCCCAAGCTAGTTGTGTTAGACACGGATGTCTGTCCTGCTAAGGCAATCGAGTTCTGTCGGTGGATATTTGCCAAGCGGCGATCGCTGATCTTTGTATTATCTTCTCAGAGTAGTGAGCAAGAAATTGTGCGGCTCTTGCAGGCGGGGGCGGATGATTATTTAGTCAAGCCCTTTGGTTTGCCCCAATTTTTGGCGAGGGTACAGGCACTGTTGCGTCGCCTAGAACTCAACCCCAAGCCCACTACATTTTTAGACTATGGCAGCTTGCAAATTGACTTGATGCAGCGCAAGGTGAAGTTTCACGGTGAACCAATTGAGTTAACTCCCCAGGAGTTTAATCTGCTGTTCATTTTGGCTCAAGCCGAAGGGGAGCCGGTCAGCCGTACAGATTTATTAGAGCTCGGCTGGCCAGATCAGATTACTAATCAGCGCACTGTAGATACCCATATTTTATCTTTGCGTAAAAAACTAGAGATTGATCCCCAGCAGCCTCATCTGATCCAAACTGTCCGACAGGTGGGTTATCGGTTTAATGTGGATGCACCCAACTTTAGCCATTTGACTCAAACTATGACTGATACCGATCTCTCTGGTAATTCGATTAGCTTAGTGCAGCACTTGTTCTGAATCTAGTAGTTCTCAGGGAATGCTGTTCAGGTTTTCAGTTTTAACTTGTTGGTCAATCCAGGCAATCTGCCTGAGGTTACGATTCTGGGCATAGGCTCTCACTACTGGCTCAGGCTGAAACTCCAAATAGATCTCAACACTATGATTCTGATGGCGTAATTTATCCGCATAGGCAAAGGTAGCTTGAACATATGTTGATGAGCAGGCGACTACCAGCCAATCACAGCCAGATACCTGTTGGGGGAGTTGGGTGACTAGGGCTTTTTGTAGATTTTCCAGATTGAGGCAAAAGCCTATGCCAGCATGGCTGATTTGCTGAGGATGATAGAGTTCTAGCAGGTGATCATATCTGCCTCCTTGAGCGATCGCCTCATAGCCGCAGACCACCTCAAACACAATACCGGTGTAATAGTCAAAGGATTGAATCAAGCTCAAGTCTAAAACTAGGCTGTGGTTAGGCCACAGAGACACCAACGCCTGTAGATTAGTGGTTTGGGCCTGCACGGTATCACAGTTAACCTCCCACCATTGGGGCTGGAGTTGACGGGCGCGATCGCTCAATTCACTTAGCTTTGCCAACACTAGGCTAGGCTCACCCCGCAGTTGAAATAGGTTGAGAGCAAGATTTTGCCAGGGCGAATCAATCTGCTCTAACTGCACTCGATCCAGGTTGGCTAGACATTGACGAATTTTGGCGCGATCGCTGGCGGGAAAAATAGTAAGCAGGGTTTGGGTTAAGCCACTATGCCCCAAGATCAATTCCCAACTGGGCAACTCCAGTTGCTGCAAGCAGTTCGCTAATAGCAAAATAATTTCTGCATCTGCTAGCGCACCTTCTGCTCCTAAAAGCTCTACCCCAGCCTGAAAGGTCTCTTGGGTAGCATCTCCCTGGCGAAACACATTGGCATGATAGTAAAGGCGTTGGGGGTCTCCCTTTTCTAGGCGGGAAGCATAGGCACGAGCGATCGAGGCGGTGAACTCAGGGCGCAGTCCCAAAATTTGCCCCTGTTCTCCCTGCAACTGAATCACTGCCTGGGGCTCCACCGCTCCTCCTGCAGTTAGGGTATCAAGTTTTTCTAGGGTAGGGGTAATAATTTGATGGTAACCCCAAGACTTGAAGGTTTGATTTAGTCGCTGCTCAATCCAGTGCTTCTGCAACACGTCTAGGGGAAGTAAGTCCTTAGCACCGATCGGAAGTTGATGTACCATTAAAACCTCGAACACTGACGCAAGATTATAATCTATTGCCTGGGGTTTTAGGAATTTAGCTGGGCGAACTTGGCTAGGGGTGTGATCGCCTTTGTGATTACTGCACTTAAACTAGTCTCATGGCTCTAGCTGGGCGAACTTGGCTAGGGGTGCGATCGCCTTTGTGATTACTGCACTTAAACTAATCTCATGGCTCTAGCTGGGCGATCGCTGAGGTAGCTTGCCCGCTTTCACCGTAATCACCACACCCTTGCCTTCACGTTTCAGATCTAGATTGAGACTGCTACCAATCTGCTTAGTCTCTACCACCTGTTGAATGGCATCCGCAGTTCTGACTTCCTGGCGATCAACGCGCAAGATCACATCTCCAGGTTTAATTCCAGCCGCTTCCGCAGGAGAATCAGGCACTACCGCCGTCACCAATACCCCTTCGCTATCAGTTACTTTGATCCCCAGGTTGGGATTTTCGTTAATCTCCTGACGAGTAGCAGCATCCAGGGTGACCATCTGAATACCCAAATAAGCTCGATCAATCGAGCCTTTTTGGATCAACTGCTTGGCAATCCGTTGGGCAGTCTCAATCGGAATAGCAAACCCTAAGCCCTGTGCTCCCCGAATAATTGCCGTGTTTACCCCCACCACTTCGCCTTTTTGGTTGAGCAAAGGCCCGCCCGAGTTACCAGGGTTGATTGCGGCATCGGTCTGAATAAACTTCACCCGCTTGTCATTTACGCCAATCTCACCACTACTGCGACCAATAGCACTAATGATCCCAGCAGTTACAGTGTTATCTAGCCCCAGAGGATTACCAATCGCGATCGCCCATTCTCCAGGCTTGAGGTTTTCTGAATTACCAATGCCGACCACAGGCAAATTTTGGGCATTTACCTTCACCACCGCGATATCTGTAAGCTGATCCTTACCCAAGACCTTGCCTTCTAGCCTGCGACCATCCTTAAGGATCACGGTCACTTTATCGGCACCTTCGACCACATGGGCATTGGTAATGATGTCTCCCTGTTGGTTGATGATGAAGCCACTACCCGTACCCCGTTCTACTCGTTCCCGTGGTTGTCTAGAATTTGGGCGGGGAAAAGCCTCGCCAAAAAAGTCACGGAAGAAGGGATCGTCAAATAACTCAGGAATTTCTTGATCTAGGGAGCCTCTAGCAGAAACAGTACGAGAGGCGTTAATTCTAACTACAGCAGGGCCAGTGCGCTCGACCGCATCGGAAATAAAATTGATGTTGCTGGGCAGGGGAGCAGCGATCGCTACCGATGGCTTGGGGTTTGGCTTGACATTAGCGGGTTTAGCTCCCGCCAGCAGCGCGGGCGACTCTTGACTAACTGGAATGGCGGCTGGCAAGGGATCTACCACCTTAGCCACTACTGCCCATACACCAAAACCTGCCCCCACCAGCAGCAGGGTGACGTAGGTTAAAGCTCGTTTAACTTGGATTTGCTTTTCAGATTCTTTCATCTTTCTGCTCGTTGTTTGACTAGTGTGGGGTTATTAATTCAATCCTAGTTGTTCAGATTTAGATTGTTCAAACTTGGCTATTGATTTTAGGGTGGCCTGCCAAGCTTTCAAACTGCCACAATTCCCAAATCAGGCGGTAAGTCCTGGGTTTGAGTGATCTTTTAGGCTGATCTCTTTTTAGACTGATCTCTTTTTAGACTAATCTTGTGGGATTCAAGGTGCCCTTTGATTTACGCTATCGCCACTGAGAACAGCAGTCCTAAATCGTGATCCTGCGATTAGAGATCTCTAGCTCAAATTTTACCAAAAATTTGGGTATAAAGCCTTGTCCTTGATTTGGGGAGGATGGTTGAAGCAAGAATGCCCGCGTCTTTAGAATAGGGAAGTATCAACAGTCTAGCAGTTGGCCAAATTTTGGCGCGTGAATTAACTGATCTAATCACTGATTTAACCTAATTAGCCATTCTGGTCGGTATAATATATAAATTACAAGATCTACTTTAGTATTACCAATAGCGAAACCCACCCAGGTAGTGATCGGTAATTACTCCCCAAGATCTCTAAGACTAAGCCCTTAAGATTAACCTCTTAGCACAGAATCTTTGGGTGTTAAATCTGGATCAAACTCGAACAAATCTGTGGGTCTAAGATAATGCAGCCCGAAAATTCAACAGATGCAAGTTAATGCAAGTCTATGATTGAAACAGTGATTCTTTCCCTAATTTTTTTCGATGTGGGAATGATCGCTGTCTTGGCAGGAAAAGCATCCAAGAGATTTGAGCGCCTGTCCCTCGCCCAGGGTCGAGCAGAAGAGATTGAACTAGAGATTGAACTACTGATAAACCTAGCTATGCAACAGGCCAATGGTAAATTTATGGGGCAGCCTTCCCAAGTTTCAGTCAATCTACTGCCTAACCCAGTAGATCTAGAAATGCTGCCAGAGATTTGGCAGTCGGAGTTTAAGATTGTGCGTAGCTCTACCAATGGATTTCGAGGCAAAGATTCTCTACGCTACGTGTGCGAGCAAGAAGCGAAGGCAGGCTGGGTATTGTGGGAAAAGTTAGACAACCAGCGGCTAAGGTTTCGGCGATTAATTGCCGCGCGGCAGTTTGATCATCTTTGCACTCAAGATCCTTACCGTACTTACTACGGTATGCCGCCAGAGGTAAGTTCTTTGCTATCACTGCTGGCGGTGGTGGTTTTGCTGGTGGTGCCTAGCTACTGGGGATTTACTTTTATTCGCAATCAATTAGAGAAGTTGCAAACCAGGGATTTGGAATTTGCGCCGCGTCCCTTACCCCAGTCTTCTAAGGGGGAGCCATAATTTCGCCGAAAAAATGCCAAAAAATTTTGGTTGGGAGTATAGTTATCCCAACCTTGGTTAAAGATCTAGAGCCAGAGTAATACCCTAGCTGCTTTTATTTAGTTTTTACAAGCGATAGAGCGCGTTGTTAATCCGTTCTCGGTTCATGGAATTGTCAGGCTTCTTGAGGGTGAAGCGATCAGCATTATCTTTGAGCTTCTGAATTTGGGCAGCAGATAGACCAGAAATCTTGAGCACATCATCAAAAGACTCGTAAGGCCCGTTGTTGACGATGATGCGAGCCAAGGTGGGGTACATCCCTGGAACTTGACGGAAGGTGTTGATGTTGGAGTTATTCAGGTCTATTTTGCTGTTGTCAGCGTTGATAAAGTCAGTTTTTTCCAGGTTTTCTGCCCAGCTAACTGGCTGTATGCCCCAGCCTAACCAAAGGGGAAGGGCAATTAGAGCGATCGCGCAGAGCATCTGCATAGAGCGGCATAGGTTTTTCATGGTGAGTCTAAGTCTCCTAATAGGTGCAGGAATTTGCTATAGAGATTAGCAGAAAAAGGGTCACCAAAAATCAAACTAGTTACGGCGATGGGTAACTTGATCGGCTAGTTCGAGCAGGGGAATAGGGATTTGAGTGCCAGTGAGGATTAGGTCTAGGGCGGGCGGGCGATCGCTCAGTTGTTGGATGATCTCGGTTTGGGGAATCAGGTCTAAGCTGATCGCTAGGCTGAGTTGGTCTAGCAAAATCAAGCCATAATCAAGGGATGCGATTGCGGTTTTGGTGAATGTCCACAGGCTTAAAATCTGGTCGATCTCGGCGGGGGAGAGTTGGCTATCTTGATCTAGGCGGCGCTGAATTTGACTGCGTACCCAAGTGAGGTTCTGTCCCAAAATTCGCGGCTGTTCTACCCCTTGGTTGATGCCGCCTTGGAAAAACTGCACCACTAAAGCTGGGGTACCAAGGCTAGCAACTCTGAGAGCCTGGGCGATCTGTGCTAAGGGGAAGCTGGGCTGAATGGTGCTAAAGATTTGGAGGCTGCCTGGGGCAATGCTAGCGAGGCTTAAGTTGGGATTAGACCTAGATTTGGCGGTAAGATTGGCTGGTTTGATGGTTTGAGTAGCCATATATAGTGCTTTTTAGTGGTGGTAGCATTAATCAAACACTAGATATAGTTTGAAGTCAATCAGTGGATCGACCTATAGGGATAAAATCATGGATAAACATTTGCTGGCGTTGGCTTTAAGCGTGGGAATTACTACTGGCGTGGTTGGGGCAGGATTGTGGTATTTTCTCTCACCTAGGTCTGTACAGTTAGTGAGTACTGGTCAAACTTTGCTGATTAGTCCTAGGGACAGCGCCGCTCAACTGTTGAAGGAACAGGGGGCAGCAGCGATCCAGCGCCAGGAATTTGGGGCGGCGATCGACCAATTTCGGGCAGCGCTGAAGGTTAAGCCCAATGATCCTGAAACCAGGATTTATCTGACTAATGCCGAGATTCTGGCTAAGACTAAGCCCCTAGCGATCGTCGGAGTGAGTGTACCGATTGGCGGCAACCTGAATGTGGCCCAGGAGATCTTGCGGGGGGTAGCCCAGGCGCAGTTAGAGTTTAAGCAGGCAGGTGTAGCAATTCAGTTGCTGATTGGGGATGATGCTAATCAAAATGACCGCGCTCAAGCGATCGCCCAGCAGTTCAGCCAGAATCCTCAAGTAATGGCGGTAGTGGGTCATAATACTAGCGATGTTACCCTGGCAGCCGCGCCGATCTATCAACAGTCAGGGCTAGTGATGGTTTCACCTACAGCCACGGCAAATGCCTTGTCGGGCTTTGGTAGTTTCATCTTTCGCACGGCTCCGTCAGTGAAGGTGCAGGCAAACAGCTTGGCACGTTATGCTTTTAGGACTAACCACCAAAAATTCGGCATTTGTTTTAGTAGTCAATCTGCTTCTACCCGCTCTTTGCGGGATGAATTTCAAGGGACAGTATTTGCGGAGGGAGGGAAGGTGAGCAATGTGCCCTGTGATTTGGCGGCACCAGGGTTTGAACCCACCCAAGTGATTCAAGCTTTTAGGCAGGATCAGGTACAAGGAATTCTGCTGGCTCCAGGAGTAGAAACTATCGATCAGGGGGTAGCGATCGCTCAGGCAGCAGGGGGCAGATTTTTGCTGCTAACGGATACTACGCTCTACACTTTTCGCACTCTCCAAGGCGGCGCCAGCTTACGCGGTCTGGTTTTGGCTGTGCCTTGGCACCCTGGGGCTAGTTTGCCTGGAAGTTTTGCAGCGCGGGCGCTGGGACTGTGGGGTGGAAATGTGAATTGGCGCTCAGCTAGTGCCTATGATGCTTTTAGTGCGATCGCTACGGGTTTACGGGAGAGTAAATTCCAAAGCCGCTCTGCCTTGCAGCAGGTAATGATCGAGGATCGGTTTCGCGCGCCCGCCAGTCAAGGTCAACTCAGCTTTCAAGCTTCAGGCGATCGGGTAGCTAGTGTCACCCTTATTCAGGTGCAGCCAGGGGCTAAATCGGGTACGGGCTATGATTTTGTCAAGTTAGATTTCTAAAAGTTCACCACTGACTTTGACCATTGGCGTTGCTGCTATGCTGATTAGCTATGTGATTCTAATAAATTATGTCCCCATCTTCTCAGCCCTGGAGCCAAAGATTTGAAACGGCGCTACATCCAGCGATCGCTGCCTTTAATGCCAGCATTAGCTTTGACCTACAACTGCTCGAGTATGACATTACGGGGTCACAAGCCCATGTGCAGATGTTGGCTAAGTCGGGAATTATTAATACACCAGAGGCTGAAACCCTAGTCAATGCCCTGGAGCAGATCCGCCAAGAGTATCGGGATGGTAAGTTTCAGCCTGGTACTGACGCTGAAGATGTACATTTTGCGGTGGAGCGGCGCTTGACTGAGTTAGTGGGAGATACAGGTAAAAAAGTGCATACGGCGCGATCGCGCAACGATCAAGTAGCCACCGACCTACGGCTCTATCTGCGGGAGCAAATTAGCCAAATTCAGGCAGATCTAGAGAGGTGGCAAACGGCACTGTTGGACTTGGCGGAGCAAAATTTATACACCCTGATGCCTGGCTATACCCATCTGCAACGGGCGCAGCCCCTGAGCTTGGCCCATCACCTCCTCGCCTATTTTGAAATGGCAGAACGGGACTGGCAAAGGTTGGAAGATTGTAAAGAGCGCTTAAATATTTGTCCCTTGGGATCGGGGGCTTTGGCAGGTACACCTTTTCCGATTGATCGGTTTTATACGGCGGAATTACTGGGGTTTAGAGCCCCTAGCCGCAATAGTCTAGATGGGGTAAGCGATCGGGATTTTGTGGTGGAGTTTCTCAGTGCTGCTAGCTTGATCATGGTGCACCTCAGTCGGATCTCGGAAGAAATGATCCTCTGGTGTTCCACGGAATTTAGCTTTATTAAACTCAGCGATCGGGTTAGTACTGGCTCCAGCATCATGCCCCAAAAGAAAAACCCCGATGTGCCAGAACTGGTACGGGGTAAAAGCGGTAGAGTATTTGGTCACCTTCAGGCCATGCTTACCATCCTCAAGGGTTTGCCCCTAGCCTACAACAAAGATCTACAGGAAGATAAAGAGGCCGTGTTTGATACGGTGCTGACAGTGCGCAGCTGCTTAGAGGCGAGTAGGATCATGATTCAAGAGGGCATTGAATTTCAGCCGCCAATTTTAACCGCCGCGATCGCGGCTGATTTTGCCAATGCTACAGATGTGGCTGATTATCTAGCTCAGAAAGGGGTACCGTTCCGCCAAGCCTATAACCTGGTGGGCAAAATTGTCAAAACCGCGATCGCTCAAGGTATTCTCCTCAAAGACTTCAGCCTCAGCCAATGGCAAGAATTTGATCCCCTATTTGGCTCCGATATTTTCAGCGCGATCGCTCCCGAACAGGTAGTCAAGGTGCGTAACAGCTACGGCGGCACCGGTTTTGATCAAGTGGATCAGCAGCTTAAATACAGCCGTCAAAGCCTGACCATCAAACTAGAGCAGCGATCGGTGTAGATGTTTGACTAGAGCAACTAAACCCAAGCTATAACTCTCCACTCCAAACCCACAGATCTGCCCGATCGCTACCCCAGCAATATAGGAATGGTGGCGAAAGGGTTCGCGCTGGTGAATATTACTCAAATGGATTTCCACCGTAGGTAAATTTACTGCAGCGATCGCATCCCGCAACACCACACTGGTGTGGGTGAGCCCACCAGGATTGATCAAAATCCCAGCCTGATTGCCGTAGGCCGCCTGAATCGCATCCACTAGCGCGCCCTCGTGGTTTGATTGCAGGCAGGTTAATTTGACGCCCAGGCTCTCTGCCTTAACTTCTAGGATCTGATTAATCTCTGCCAAACTAGTTAAGCCGTAAATGCCAGGCTCCCGCTTGCCCAGCATATTCAAATTAGGACCATGCAGTACCAAAATCCGCATGTTACTGTTCAGTAGCAGTTACCTCAATCTCTTCGACTTCTGGCTTGCTCACCAACTCAGGTTTGGGGCGTTCCGAGCGATCCACAATCGTAGGGGGCGCAGGTGGCTCTGGTGGCAAGGAAATTTCCACCGCATTCATGGCTTCAGGTGTAGTTTTGGTGGTCAAGAACCGAATCACCCCATCATCTAAGCGCAGAAACTTTTCCAAGAGTTCCACCGTGCCAGGCTTGGCGAGGTAATTCATCTGAATATAAATGCCTTCGCGGTGCTTGTTAATCTCGTAGGCGAGGCGACGCTTACCTCGATGCTGCACGGTAATTGATTCAGCCTGCTGCTCTTGCAAGAGGGTTTGATATTTACTCAAAGCTTCGTCTAGCCCGTTTTCAGGCAGGTCGGTTTTGAGAATATACATGGTTTCGTAAAGGCGTTGCATGATCTTAAGATTCCCCTATGGACAATAGTTGGCTTATGGCAGCAAACCACAAGCAAGGATTGATGATCATAGCACTAAAATAACTCGCCCAAAAGCCTATTCATGCCAAAGCCAATCAAAATTGCGGCGCAAACCTGAGTCAAAGCTCCAGACCATTGCCGCATAGCCATTAGCCTTTGCAACCAGCCGCCAAAAAAACCCACTAGCACCAAGGGCATCACTGAGCCTAAGCCATAGGTCAACAGGAATAGCATTCCCAAACTGGTATTGCCAGTGCTAGCCACCCAAGCCAGGAGCGTAATCAAAACTGGGGTAGAGCAAGGGGAAGATACTAGCCCAAAACTCATGCCCAAAACTAGGGAACGTAGCGATCGCGGCCATCCTGCTGCCAACTCCTCCAGACCATTGCCCCAGCTAGGTAGCCTAATCGTAAAAATATTTAATAGCTGGAGCCCCATAGCGATTGCTATCCCACCCACTGCCACCGACCAAACTCCACTCACCTGGCCATAGAGCTTACCAAACAGTGCCGCCGCCAGACCAAATATGGTCAGAGTTAGCGCAAAGCCACTAGCAAACAGCAGAGACTGCCAGGCAACCTCAGCCTTAGAGCGATGCTCAAATCCGCCAATGTAAGCAAGGGTAAGGGGCAACATTGACAAGGTACAGGGACTCAAACTCGTAGCCAAACCTGCCACTAGCATCAATGCCAGACTCCAGGGTGACAGTTGTCCTAGCTCACTAGCCACTAGATTATTCGACCACTGTTCTAGGCTGTAGAGCCAACTATTTAAATCCATAATCCTGGGAATGATGCTAAAAACTGTGCTGCCTTGCTATTGCTTAGTGATTACAGTCTAGCCTGTTCCTTGATTGATATTGCAGTTTGCAAGTTAACGGGTTAAGACTTACGCAAAGGTGATCTAAAACCCTGGCTTTAAGTAGGAGGCGTAGCGTAGCCCCCCACAGGGGTTTTACCCCAGGGATCTTTGGTTAAGCTGAGTTTAATTAGGATTATTAGTTAGGATTGTCATCCGTTCCCGCCGTTGGGCTTCCTGGCGTTCCAAGTTTTTCACCAGGATTTTGGCATCGATCTCGGCTTGAGAAAGGGGCTCTAGTTCTAGGGCATCTAGCCTAATTTGCATCTTGGGGCCAGTGGTTGCCAAGCGAATTACCATGCCATCAATTACTTGAATTTTATCTACTGCTTCACCATTTAGGTAAGTACCATTTGCACCCTTGCTAATTACTGCCCAGCCCATGGTTTGACGTTGGAGTTCCACATGGTGACGCGATACTACTGAGCTCAGCAAGACCACATCGTTGATGCTAGATCTACCAATGCTAACCTGTACTGACTGCTCAAACTGCCAAGTCTGTACTGGATTGGAGTCAATGGGGTGGAGCAGATGCAGGGTAATCACAGATTGTTGCTAAGGATTAAAACCATGAAGTCAAAACATAAAAGCATGATCTTAATTTAATCAGATCAAGCTAGGTTCAGGGGAACATCTTAAGCCTTTTCCTGGTCATTTTAGCTAATTTATACTTCCCCTCAAAAACTTGATAGTCCTAAACGAGTAGACATTGAGGCTATGCAGACGCCTCAGGCAAGACTAGAGATTAAAGGATGCCCACAAAATCCAAGTCAAACCAGTATAGACTAACATCTAGCCTGCTGCATTCCAAATTCATGGCCATTTCTACTACTGTCTTACTTCAAACTCGATTTACCCAGGCTTATCTCAAGGCTTTTGGGCGTAGCTTCGCCCTGCCCGCGATCGCTCCTACTAAAGATCCTAAGTTTGGTGACTACCAATGCAATGATGCTTTGGGTTTAGCTAAAGTCTTACAGCGATCGCCCCTAGAAATTGCCGCGCAGATTGTTGCTGCCTTAGAAATTGAGGATGTTTGCCTCACACCAGCGATCGCTCCTCCTGGATTTATTAACCTCACCCTAAATCCCAGTTACTTGGCGCAAATTCTCACTGGGATGCACCAGAGCGATCGGCTAGGAATTGATCGGGTGACTGAACCCCAACGGGTGATCGTGGACTTTTCTAGTCCTAACATTGCCAAAGAAATGCATGTGGGGCATTTGCGCTCCACGATCATCGGCGATTGCCTGGCACGGGTGCTGGAATTTCAGGGGCACCAGGTACTACGCCTCAACCATGTGGGCGATTGGGGTACGCAATTTGGGATGCTAATTACCCACCTCAAGCAGACCTATCCCCAAGCTCTCACCCAAGCAGATGCCTTGGCGCTGGGAGATTTAGTCACCCTTTACCGCGCTGCCAAGCAACAGTTTGATCAAGATCCCCAATTTAAAGAGGCGGCACGTCTGGCCGTGGTAGATCTGCAAGCGGGTGAACCTAAAGCTAAATTAGCCTGGCAGTTACTCTGTCAGCAGTCCCGTCAAGAGTTTCAGAAAATCTATGACTTGCTAAAAGTAGAACTAGAGGAGCGGGGGGAGTCTTTTTATAATCCTTACTTGGCTGAAGTGGTTGCCGAGCTAGAACAACTGGGCTTGCTAGTTAAAAATGATGGCGCCCTCTGTGTATTTTTGGAAGGCTTTACCAACAAGGAAGGGCAGCCCCTCCCCCTGATTGTGCAGAAGTCTGATGGTGCTTACAACTACGCCACTACTGACCTAGCGGCCATTCGCTATCGAATCAACCAGGATCAAGCCCAAAGAATCATCTACGTTACTGATATGGGGCAAGCCGATCACTTTAGCCAGGTATTTCAAGTGGCTCGCCGCGCTGGTTGGGTTCCTCCTACGGTGGAATTAATCCATGTGCCTTTTGGTCTAGTGCAGGGAGAAGATGGTAAAAAACTCAAGACTCGTTCTGGGGATACGGTAAAACTGCAAGAACTGCTGGATCAAGCGATCGCACGGGTAAACCAAGATCTAACAATTCGTCTGCCAGAACAAACCCCAGAATTTCGGCAGCAGGTGGCTGAAGCCGTGGGGATTGGTGCAGTTAAGTATGCCGATCTAAGCCAAAACCGCAGTAGCAATTATATTTTTAGCTATGACAAAATGCTGGCACTCCAGGGCAACACTGCCCCCTACCTCATGTATGCCTATGTGCGGGTGCGCGGCATCAGTCGCAAGGGTAATATTGACTTTAGTCAGTTATCAACTGCTGACTTGATCCAGATCAGTGAACCAGCCGAAATCACCCTTGCTAAGCATCTCATGCAGTTTAGTGAAGCGATCGAAATCTTGGGACGGGAGCTAATGCCTAACCGCCTTTGCCAGTATCTGTTCGAACTCAGCCAAAAGTTTAACCAGTTTTATGATCGCTTACCAATCTTAGGTACTAGTTCTGCCGTGCAAAGCTCTCGTCTCTGTCTCTGTGATCTGACTGCTAGGGTGCTGCAATTGGGATTGCACTTGCTGGGAATCACGGTCTTGGAGCGGATGTAGAAGGCTCAGATCAACTAGATCTCTTAGGGTAAAGGGTAAATCAGTAATCTGGGCGTGACTATAGTTAGCTACTTCAGCCGCGATCGCCCTGGAAATTTTGCCAGGAAACAAAAAATAAGGCAAAACTGTAACTGGCTCTGGGCATGCAAGCTGGCTAGCTAGCTTAGGCTCAATCGACCAATATGCTGGAACTGCTCCTAGCTGGGTAGCTAAGCTTGAGATCATCTGCTGGGCAGCGGGGAGCTTGCTGCCATGGCTAACTAAAATGCGGCGATCGCTGGGAAACTGGGCAAATTTTTGTGCCAGCTTCGTCACAATATCAGGATGTTGCCCCAGATAGCTATTCAACTCAAACCATTCAAAGCCACTGGTCTGGTTAGCTAGCTGCACTGCCATAGGCAGATCTTCACATACATGCGCTCCTGGCAATAGAAATAGGGGAATAACTTTAATCTGAGCGTCTGTACCCACATACTGCCCAAAATTCAGCAGTTGCTCAGTCAAGCTCTGGGCTAATCCTTCTAGGCACCCCCCGCTGACTATTTCCCTAGGGTAAAGGGTGCGAGCTAGGGTAACCAGGTCATGAAGTTGCTGGGCAGCAGCAGGGTCACTACTACCGTGGGTCACCAAGAAGTAGCCAGTGGTCATGGGCGCAGTTGAATCACTAGCTGGCGGTTAGGTTCTTTCCCCTCGCTAAAGGTTGCCACCTCAGGATGATTTTGCTCTAGATATAAATGCACATATCGCCGTTCTGATGCGGATAAACCTTCCAGCCGATACTCTGGGGTATCCCGACTAAGGTTAGTCAAGGCCTGTTGAGCTTGTTGATGCAGTTGTGCTCGCCGCTGAGTGCGGTAGTTAGCTAACTCAATTGTATAAAAATTAGGCTCAGATTCATTACTGCCACCATTAATGTGCAAATTAATCAAGTGCTGAAGGGCATCTAGGGTAGCTCCCCCCTCTCCAATCAAAGCTTGGACTTGATCAGGCTTGAGAAGCTCATGATCGATAATCAACCACCAGTTGCGTTCAGAGCAGAGATCAACCTCCGCCGTCACCCTTGCAGGTAATGCCATTAGGGTTAAGACCTGCTCTAGCCAGTTGACTGCTTGCTCGATCATGGCTGGGGCTTTTTCTTTTTAGCACTACCAGGCTCAAAAGGGATATCTACCTTAGCCTTACGCTCTTCTTTGACCGCAGCATTTTTCATCGGGGTAGCTTTGCTAGGAGCGATCGCGACTGACTTCGCTTGAGCATCTACAATCTTTTGGAGATTTTCTGGCAAAGGCTCCAGAGATACCAAAAAAGACTGGAGAGTCTGAAAGATGTTGGCGATTAGCATATACATCAGCACCCCAGCAGGCAAAGGGAAAAACAAGAACATCCCAGAGAAGATAATCGGGGTAATCTTGTTCATGGTCTCCTGCTGATCAGGGGCATCATCTTGACTTTTAGGCTTAGGGGCAGCATTGCTAGAGATATTCTGACTGATGTAAAGGCTCAGACCAAAGCCAATGATCATCCCCAAAATATCCCAGTTGTAGCTCCCATCTGGATTAGTTACCCCCACCTTGCCCAGAGCCTGAATAAACAGGAAGCCTTTGCTCGCTGCTAACCCTGGCACAGTAGCTTGAACAGTTACCTCTCCTGGTTTAAGAGTAGTGATGGTACCATCTGCCCCTAAATTGACTAGCTCTGCACCTTTGGTAATTTGCCACTGGGGGGTAATATTGACCTCAGGATGCTTGGCAGCAAGGGTACTAAAGGACTCACCTGTGGTGGTTTGCAACTCCAGTTTAGCGGTCTGTCCCACAGCCAGAGTGTTTCCTTGGGGCAGGACTGCTTGAACCTTGTAGTGGAATCGGTCGGCAAAGTAAACGTTCTGGGCAGGCGAAATAAACGGGGTTACTTGGGTGGCAGCGTCAACAGTAGGCTGTACCTGTAGGGTAATGGGATAGTTGATATCAGCAAAGGGCGAGCCCCGCAGGGTGGCAAATAGGGCAAACAGAATCGGCATTTGCAACAGCGCCGGCAAACATCCTGACAGGGGATTACCAAACTCTTTGTAGATTTGCGCTACCTCTTCCTGCACGCGCTTGGGGTCATTTTTATATTTTTCTTGAATTTCCCTTTGGCGCTGCTGCATGATTGGATTGGCAATTTTCATCTTTCGCATATTGCGAATTTGATTGGCGCTCACTGGAAATAGAGCAAAGCGCACTAGAAGGGTTAAAGCTACAATTCCTAGACCATAGCTTGGCATGAAGCCATAGAACCAATCTAGGAAGGGCAGCATGATATTGTTTGAAAGAAAGCCTACGCCGAAATCCATTGTTTAATTTGGGGTGTTTGATTTAGGTCTTTTGATTAAGTCTAATCTATTCAGGGCTAACCTATTGGTTTGGGTTTCATTGGTTTGGGTTTTGTCTGAGCTTACCTGGAAGCTTACCTGGGCGAGCGTGACACATTTGCTTTGGTTGCCTGAATCTAAACCCAGAAGTTAGCTAGGGTGGTTTGGGTTAGGGCAGGCGATCGCAGGACTTGGTTTTCACCTAGTCTACCATGGATAGGAATTAGGTTTGGGCTGCTCCCAAAGCACCGCTAGCCTGTTGGGCTTTTAGACTCAGCCTAGCTGACATAAACTCAAAGGCATCCCGAAACTTTGGCACTGATCTTAACTCTAGGCGCGAGCCATCCCTCAGGGTCATTACCATGTCGCCCCAAGTACCTAAACCTCTGGGAACGGTCACAATTTTGGTGATTTCGCTGTAGACCAGGTCTACTCGATTGCGACCAAACCAACCACCAGTAACTGTAACTCGGCGATCGCTGATCCGATATCTCACCCAAATAGCCCTGACCATAGCTGGTACAGTCACTGGCAGGGTGATGACAAACACGCTTAGAAATAGGGCGAAAATGAGCTCACCTATGTGAGGGCCACCTTCATAAAACACTTCTTCTTCGATCGCCATGTGTATAGAGCTAAGTGTATAGAGCTAATAGGGTTGATTGCTTTATTTTAATGGGGATTAGGTTGGTTAGTGCGAAATTAGATCAACTGGACTTGGCTAAGTAGCTTGAGGGTTTCCTGCTGCAACTGGCTAAAACTAGGCTGCTGCTGGAAGGGTAAAAAGGTAATCACCAAAAAGTAGCGATCGCCCCTAGGTACACTAGGCGGTGGAATAGACAGTGGACTAAGCTCAGATGGTTGCCTTAGAGCTAAACCAGAACGGAGAGCTTCCCTAAGAATGCCTCTAAGCTGGCGCTTGAGATAGTTCCGTTTACTGGCATGTTTCACCACTTTCTTACTCAGGATAATGCCAATTTTCAGATCTGCTGGCAAAAGGCTAGAACTTGAGACATAGGCGATCAGCTTGAGCTTCAGCAGTTGACCATTGGCGTGGGTAACTCTCGAAGGTTTGAGGGGTTGAGCGCTGTAGATTAGCTGGAAGTCTCTGCGGCTCAGGCGATGGCACTGAGGGAGCATAGGGGAAGCACAGTTAGAACTGGCAGTTAGAAATTGTAGTGAAAAGCTAGAGTGAAAAATTACACTAATAAACTACACAGTAAAACTATACCAAAACTACACCGTAGTAAGCTTAGCTCGACCTCTGCGCCTTCTGGTTCTGATTACTCGCCGACCAGTTACCGATTTCATCCGTGCACGGAAACCAGAGGTGCGGCGTTTTTTGCGGACGGTACCGCCCAGAGTGCGTTTAGTCATAGGTTACTCCCCAGAGTCAGATCCAAATTTAAGTAAATTATTGCAAGGTCTCTAATATTAGCACCTTGAGCTTAAATTCTGGTAGAACCAGACCTATTTTTTAGGCGCGGGCTTAGCCGCAGGCACAGCAGGCTTGGGTGCATTAGCCGACTGGGGCTGATTTTTGATCACATACTCAAAGGCAGTACGGGATGGCACAAAGGTAAAGCGCTCGGATTCAGCCGCAGGTTTGGCATCTTTTTTACCGATCATGGAGTCAAGCACCTGAAACAGCGAAGTAACCTGCACTTTGGTGTTTTTGGCTAGATCGGGCTGTTGCTTTTGGGCACGTTCAATTAGAGATTGGAGATCTTTTTGTTCAAAGAAAAAGGGGACGTATTGCTTACCTTCCTGTTCTAGGGTCAGCAGTCCTTGATCCTTATCCTTGCCGCCGGTGGCAAAAAATACTGGAACCGCAGGCAGTTGTTCAGGGGGCTTGCCTTGGGCAGTGAGGATGGTGCGAGCCGAATCGATGCTGGCTTTGGATGGCACAATTTGGAATGCCACTTTCTTGTTGGCTTCGTTTTGCTTGATCACTTTGTAGGCATCGTTCATGGAGCGGACAATCACCCGCGCTTTTTGGCCAATTTCCGGGTTACCTTGCTTGATGCGGTTGAGCATGCCTTGGGCATCATCGGGGCTGAGAAAAAATAGCAAAAGTTGCTCTGGCTGGGCAGCTTTCTTGTCGTTGTTGGGCAAAGAACCTAGCAGAGGGTTGCCTTTGTCATCGGTGATCGTGAATACAGGTACACCATTCAGCCGCTCTAATACTTGAGCTTCGGTGAGGGCGAAGGCTGGGTTTACGGAACTAGTAGCAATAATGGTGCTAGCGATCGCTGAGCCAGTAAGTAAGCCAGTAATTTGGGTTAAAGATTTCATGATCTGGGGATTAGAGGTAAGCTCTAGAAGAATTATGTTGGGGTTTGACAGGGTAATACTGCCCTTGCCTAATAGATTGAAGTGAAAATCAGCCAAAATGTTTCCTGAAATTCTAGCCTAAAGCTATTTTTTTGGCATTCATAATAAAGTAATCACTTTTGCAAGTTTTATCCCTAGGCTAGTCATGACTAATCGAGCCGATTTTAGCTTTGAGCAAATGCAGGCTGAATTAAATTATCGCCAAGTCCAGAGCTTGCTGCGGCAGATGGTGGCAAAACTGGATTTAACCCCTAGAGAGCGCAGTGGTCTGGAACCAGAGTTGGCAGAGCTAGATTTAATGCTGGAAAAGCTAGAGCAGCAGGTGGTACAAATTGCGGTGTTTGGCATGGTGGGGCGGGGCAAGTCTTCAGTGCTAAATGCTCTGGTGGGGCGCAATGTATTTAAGACTGGCCCTCTGCATGGGGTAACCCGCAGTCAACAGGGGGAACTGTGGCAAGAAGGGCAGGTAAAGCTGGTAGATACGCCTGGGATCGATGAGGTGGATGGGGCAGAACGGGAAGCGATCGCTGAGGCAGTGGCGCGCCATTCAGATTTGATTCTGTTTGTGGTGTCAGGGGACTTGACCCAAGTGGAATATGAGGCATTTTTGGCACTGCGTCAGGCAAGTAAGCCCATTTTAATCGTGCTGAATAAGATCGATCAGTATGCCAAGGCGGATCGGGAGGAGATTGTCGCCAAGATCTGCGGGGAGAGACTAGCGGGTTTGATCAGTAGCCAGGATCTAGTATTGGCAGCAGCTTCGCCGTTGGTAGCGCGAGCGGTGCAGCAGCCCAATGGGGAGATGGAGGTGGAACTGGTGCCGGGTAAACCCCAGATTGAGCAGCTCAAGTTAAAGATCCTGGAGGTGCTAGAGCGGGAAGGTAAAGCCCTGGTTGCACTGAATACGGTGTTGTTTGCCGATACTGTTCAGGAACGGGTGGTAGCTCGGAAAATGTTTATTCGCGATCGCCGTGCCAATCAAATTATTTGGAATGGGGTGATGATTCAGGCGGTAGCTATGGCTTTGAATCCGGTGACTGTCCTAGATCTGGTTAGCTCCACTGTGATCGATGTGGCAATGATCGTGGCGCTGTCTCAGCTTTACGGGTTGCCCATGACTAATCAGGCAGCGATCGCGCTGTTGCAGAAAATTGCCTTGGGCATGGGGGGGATCGCCCTGGCCGATCTAGTAACCACCCTGGGGTTAGGTTCACTCAAGAGTTTATTTGGTCTTGGCACACCAGTTTCGGGAGCGGTGGGGGCGGGGGGCTATGTGGGAGTAGCGATCGCTCAAGCAGCGGTGGCGGGGGTGGCTAGCTATGGCATTGGCATGGTAACTAAGACCTATCTGGCGCATGGGGCAACCTGGGGCGAAGAAGGTACTAAGGTGATGGTCAGTCGCATTTTGGCGGGGATTGATCGAGATTCGATTTTGCATCGAATTAAACAGGAACTCACTGCCAAGCTGGATTTAGCGCGATTTACCCCTTGAGTTTTGCGAGCAGGACTGACGCCGCCTAATTTGGGAACTGTGACCAAGGCTGCCTATTGCCGAATGTTTAAAAAAGTCTTAAGATTTAACTAGCCTAGGCATTTGTACATAGCTAAGGCTCCTAAATTTATGACTTCTACTCGAATTGAACGGGATTCTATGGGGGAGATGGCGATTCCCCAGGCGGCCTACTATGGCATTCAAACCATGCGTGCCGCCGCTAATTTTGTGATCAGTGGGCTGAAGCCGCTACCGATCTACATTGATGCCTGTATGCTGATCAAGAAGTCTACAGCCCTGGTAAATGCAGAGTTAGGCTGTATTAGCCACGAATTGGGGATGGCGATCGCCCTAGCCTGTGATGAGATACTGGAGAATAATTTTCGCGATCAATTCATCGTTGACATCTACCAAGCTGGGGCTGGCACTTCCCACCACATGAATGTGAATGAAGTATTGGCGAATCGGGCTTTAGAGATTTTGGGTGAAGCTAAGGGTAACTATGGGCGGGTGAGTCCTAATGATCATGTCAACTATGGTCAGTCTACCAACGATGTGATCCCCACGGCGATTCGGGTTGGGGCGCTGATTGCCCTAGAGCGCTATCTGTTTCCAGCCCTATCTAGCTTGGGTGCTGAATTGCGGATCAAAGCCCAGGAGTTTGAATCGGTAATCAAGTCAGGGCGGACTCACTTGCAAGACGCAGTACCAGTAAGACTAGGGGACGAGTTTCTATCCTATGCCCAGATTATTTCTGATCACGGGCGGCGCTTGCGGTTGGCTTCTGGGGAGTTGCAAATTCTGGGTATTGGTGGCAGTGCAGCAGGAACTGGACTAAACACTCATCCCGCCTATCGCGATCGCGTGTGTGAACGATTACAGCAGTACACGGGCTTTAATTTTCAGCCCACTAACAATCTAATGGCAGCCATGCAAAGTATGGCGGCATTTGTGCAGGTTTCAGGGGCCTTACGCAACTTGGCTCAGGATGTGAATAAGATTGCCAACGATTTGCGGTTGATGGATTCAGGCCCTAAAACTGGCTTGCGCGAGATCCAGTTACCCGCCGTGCAGCCTGGTTCTTCGATCATGCCTGGTAAATATAATCCAGTGATTGCCGAAATGACTAACATGGTCTGCTTTCAGGTGATCGGCTTAGATACAGCAATCTGCTTGGCTGCCCAGGCGGGACAGTTGGAGTTAAATGTGATGATGCCCCTAATTGCCTACGATTTACTCCATAGCATTGAGATTCTGGGCAATGCGATCGACGCCTTGGCGCGAAAATGTATAGCTGGGATTGTGGCTAATCGCGATCGCTGTTTAGATTATGCCGAGGGTAGTTTATCTTTGGTGACCGCTTTAAACCCTTACATTGGCTACTTAAATAGTGCGGAAGTAGCACGGCAGTCCCTGGCTTCGGGTAAGTCTATTCGCCAGATTGTCTTAGAGCAAGGCTTGATGTCAGCCGATCAACTAACTGAAGTCCTAGACTTAGCTGAGATGAGTCGTGGGGTGGGGGTTTAGTTACCATTTATTTTAAATAAGGCTTACGCAAAGGTGATCTAAAACCCTGGCTTTAAGCGGGGTGTGGGCTTTGCCCTCAAACTCCCTTTTTACAACAGTTCCCAAATTCTGTGGGAGCGGAGAGAAAAACCATAGCGGGGCTGCAACCTCTCTAATCTGACGGACTTGTGTTGCTTGCCTAAGCCCTATTATGGTTGGGTAGGTGATAAACAATTAACCAACTCCTGCCAATCCCTGGGAGTGTTGCAATTCCACAGAAATTTGGGATCAATATTTTGATTTTCCACAATTTTTAGCTCCCTCAACCAAGCTTGAAAGGAGAGTTGGGCATTAGGATTAGCTAAGTAGCGATCGAGAGATGCTAGACAACTCCATCGATAAAAACCGCAGAATGGCTGCCATTTATGCTCAGATTTAACTAAATACGCCTGGTTTTCAGGGGTAATTTGCTCTAAATCCACAATTGAAGTTGCTAAAAGCTCAGGTGTGAGCAGGGGCAGGTCACAGGCGAGCAGTAGTACCCAAGCATGGGGGTTGAGGTGAGTAAGACCAAAGTGAAAACCAATTAGGGGGGCACGGGGTCGGAGTTCAAGCACTTGCTCACAGGCGGCAGGTAAATCTAAAGCGCGATCGCGATCGCTCACAATCAAGGCCAGATCACAGCAGGCAGTGGCGGTTTCAGCTTGAAGCTGCAATAGGGGTTTACCCTTGAGACACAACAACGCCTTATCTGTGCCCATCCGCCTACTCTGCCCCCCTGCCAAAATAATTGCCGCGATCACGTCCTAGACCACCAACTTGACAGAGTGCGTGCCAACAGACTCAAGCCCAAAATCAAACCCACCAAGACCAGGGCAGCAGTCCAGGCTAGTTGCTGCTGATTGACAAAGGCAGTGGTAGCAAAGTTATAGATCAGTACTGCCAAGGAGGGAGTGGGAGCCAGCAGGCTGCGGGGTGGAAACTGAGCCAGGGAAGCAGTAAATAGTAAAGGGGCGGTTTCGCCAGCAATACGGGCGATCGCTAGCAGGCTACCAGTAATTATGCCAGGCAAAGCCACGGGCAGCACCACTCCGGTCACCGCTTGCCAGGGACTAGCGCCCAAACTGTAGGCGGCCAAGCGTAAATCTTGAGTCACTTGTAATAGGCTGTCTTCACTACTGCGTACTACTACAGGCAGGGCAACTAGGGCTAGGGCAACACTGCCAGCGATCGCGGAAAAAGAAAATTGAGCCTTACTCAGATAGACAGTGGCTAGAACTACCGTGCTGTAGACAAACACCCCCACCACAATTGTAGGCAGACCAGCGATCGCATTGGTTGCTAGCCTTACCACTTGTACCAATCGGGGTTGCTTGATCCCAAACTCAGTGATCAACAGGGCTGTACTAATTCCTATAGGTAGAGCGATCGCCATCCCTAAACTCACCATAGTTGCTGTACCTGCTAGGGCAATGCCAAAGCCACCCTGGTTTAAGGGAGCACCAGGATAGGGAGGTAAACTAGTCAAAGCCTGCCAATCTAGTCGCGATCGCCCCTGGCTAAATAGATAGATCAGGATTGCCCCTAGGGGAACCACTGCGAGGATTACTGCCGCGATCGCGCAACTACTCAAAACCAGATCACCTAACCGCCTAATCTTCATAGGTTGCGCACTTCTCCCCAATCGCTGTCACCGACTTGATGTTAAGCTACTTGCACAACTCAAAGTTAAAAACAGCAGAATTTCCTTCTACTCAAAATGGCATTGCCTAATAGCGAGATGATTTTGCCAAGCTCAGCATGTAAAACCCAGCCAGGGGGCGCAGCCCCACATCCCAATCACCCTTCAGATGGTCAAGCGCCGCAAAATTCTATGCGCCTGGTTGATACCCATGTCCACATTAATTTCCCTGACTACGATCAAGACCTCGAAGCCATTAGTCAACGTTGGCAGGCAGCAGGGGTAGTAGGCTTGGTGCATTCCTGTGTGAAGCCAGCCGAGCTACCTAAAACCCTAGAGATTGCCGCACGATTTGAGCAGGTTTTTCTGGCAGTGGGATTACATCCTCTAAATGCAGCTGAATTTGATCACAACCTCGCTCACCAAATTTATCAGTTCGCCCAAAACTCTCCGCGGATGGTAGCGATCGGGGAAACCGGCCTAGATTTTTATAAGGCGACTAACCAAACCGAGCAGATCCAGGCTTTTAAAGCTCAACTGCAAATCGCCGCTGAACTAGATCTAGCGGTGATCATTCACTGTCGGGATGCGGCAGACACTGCCCGTGAAGTGTTAAGGGAGTTTCAGACTCAAGGTCGGAAAATTCGTGGGGTGATGCACTGCTGGGCTGGGACGACTGAACAGACTCAATGGTTTTTGGATCTGGGCATGTACATCAGTTTTAGTGGCGTAGTCACCTTTAAAAATGCCAAAACTATTCAGGCATCTGCCGCTCTAGTACCGCGCGATCGCCTACTAATTGAAACCGACTGTCCGTTTCTAGCGCCCATGCCCCACCGTGGTCAACGCAATGAGCCAGCTTATGTGGTAAAAGTAGCAGAGCAGCTTGCCCGCCTGCGCCAAGAACACCTAGAAGATGTAGCCACTTACACTACAGCCAATGCCAATCAGCTATTTAATCTGGGACTGTAGCCAATCAACTGCTGCTAAAATTAGCCCAGATCACTCTTCCCACCTCCTATGACTCAAATACCAGCAATCTTAGTTTTGGCCGATGGTACTACCTACGAAGGCTACGGATTTGGGGCTGCTGGCACCGCGATCGGCGAAGTCGTGTTCAACACCGGCATGACTGGCTACCAGGAAGTCTTGACCGATCCAAGTTACTGCGGCCAGATTGTCACTTTTACCTGCCCAGAATTGGGCAACACGGGTGTGAACAGGGAAGATGAAGAATCTGAACGCCCTCAAGTGCGTGGGGTAGTTGCCCGCAACATTACCGAAATTCCCAGCAATTGGCGATCAGAAGCTAGTTTGCCCGCATATTTACAGCAACACCAAGTGATAGGCATAGCTGGGATTGACACCCGATCGCTCACCCGCAAGCTTCGCAGCCAAGGGGCAATGAATGGGGCTATTTCCACCGCAACCTTAGACCCAACTCTGCTGCTAGCACAAATTACTGCTGCTCCCTCCATGGCTGGACTCAACTTGGCAGAGTTAGTCAGCACCAAACAGATCTACGAATGGACAGAGCCTACCCCTGCAGCCTGGGAGTTTATTCAGCCGCGTCCAGAGCCACCTCTGACTGTGGTGGCGATCGACTTTGGCGTGAAGCGTAATATTCTGCGGCGCTTGGTCAGCCATGGCTGCCGCGTCATTGTGGTGCCAGCTAGTACTCCTATTGACACTATTCTGGCCTACAAGCCTGACGGCATTTTTCTCTCCAACGGCCCTGGCGATCCTGCTGCGGTCGTAGATGGAATCAGGACTGCCAAGGAGTTACTTAACCAATCTAAACCCCTATTCGGCATCTGCTTGGGGCATCAAATTTTAGGGCTTTCCCTAGGTGGTGAAACCTTTAAGCTCAAATTTGGCCATCGAGGTTTGAATCAGCCCGCCCAGAATCAAGCTGAAAACGCTGATCGCCGCGTCGAAATCACCAGTCAGAACCATGGCTTTGCCCTTACTGGCGCTTCCTTAACTCAAACTGCGGCGGCAGTCACCCAAGTCAACCTCAACGATCAGACGGTAGCCGGCTTAGAGCATCACAGTCTACCGATTTTCTCGGTGCAGTATCACCCCGAAGCTAGCCCAGGCCCCCATGATGCCGACTATCTATTCGCCAAGTTTGTGGCAGTGATGCGAGCTAAAAAAGCAGCAGAGCAACCATAGACCTAAACCAGGCGGCTTGTAATCTAGAGCCAAAAGCGATCGCGCTCAAGTTAATCCCTAGACAGACCAAAGCCAAGCCCAGCAGCACAAAAGTCGGAGCCATCACCACCCCCAGGTTCCACCACAGCCACACATGACCAACTAGAGCGATCGCGTAGATCAAGCTTCCACTAGCTACCACTCTTAGGTGATCAGCCGAACCCAAGCCCAGCATCAGCAAAGATTGACTCGTAATCACCAAATTAGCTGGCACCAGAACAGCACAAATTGCCAGACAATGCTGGCAGGAAAAGTCAGTGATTAGTTCTAGCCATTCATAGGTAGTCACTAGTCAATATTCAAATAAAGATCAGAAAAAGTAATCTCGTAGGTTTTGCTTTCTCCCTGCTCGTTTACCTGCACCACCTGCCTAGTCATCACATAGTAATTACCCACCTTTTCGTAGGTGTCTTCAAATTTAGCCTGCTTCAGCACTTGATGGTCAGCAGGGTTGCGAAACACCGCATTATAAGCAGAGGAAATATAACCTTCACCAGTATCCAGATGTGCCAGGTGGTTGATCACAAAAGCCATTCTGCCCATCACCCGACTGACCAGCACGATTTCTTTGTCCTTGACCCTGTAGTTAGAACCCATGGCATCCCCAGATACCAAAATTTCCACTGCCCCAGATTCATCGGTATCACCCAAGCTAAAACTAGACTTACCATGGGCATCAGCAAAGGACTTACGTTTGCGGTGAGTCACCACATCCCGCAGTTGATTTACCAGCCACTCTTGACCCTCATCTACCTGGATAGTTTTCTCGGTGCCATCGGCATTTTTGCTGGTGCGACTAACCAGTAGAGGTTGATCCATCAATACTTCAACCGCTAAATCCCGATCAATTTTGACTTCTCCAGTTCTAGCTTGACCATTGATCGCTACGGTCACCTTGGCAGTCAAGCCGGGGAAGTTATTGTCCCAGGTATAGCGATTTTCGTAAGCAGCCTGAAAAATTTGTGCAGCCTGGTCTGGGGTAGTGGTAATCATGGTAAGAATTAATTGAATTTTAAAGAATCGTCTAATACCAAATCACAGTGGCTAAGCTACAGATTAAACAGATTAATTGGTGTGATTTAATAATTTTTGGAAAAAGGAGTTTGAGGACGCAGCCCTACACCCCGCTTAGAGTTAAGCTTTTAGATTGGGTTTGCCTAAGTTCTGGGCTAAGTTCCAAAAGCAAACAAACTAACCTGTGTTTTGGTTTTCAAGGTATTTTTTAATAGTATCACTAGACACATTGCCAGAAGTACCACAGTAGGAACTTCTATCCTTGGAACTATGCTTCAAACCGTCGAGCTCAAATTTGCCCATGCGCCGCAGCAAAACTATCAAATTTTCATTCAGCCTGGAAGTTTAGCAAGTCTGGGCGAGGCAATGTCAAAGCTGAACTTGGGGCAGAAGGTGCTGGTGGTATCTAACCCAGTAATTTTTCGTCACTACGGCGATCGCCTATGCAAATCCCTAGAAGCAGCCAATTTTCAGCCCTCACCTGTGATTTTACCTGCCGGCGAAAGGTATAAAACGGCAACATCTCTTCATAAAATCTATGATGCTGCCCTAGCTCACCGCCTAGAACGGAGTTCAGTAATTGTAGCTCTAGGGGGAGGCGTGGTTGGCGATATGGCGGGCTTTGCCGCAGCTACTTGGTTGCGAGGCATAAACCTAGTACAAGTACCTACTTCTCTGCTGGCGATGGTGGACTCAGCGATCGGGGGCAAAACTGGCATCAATCATCCCCAGGGTAAAAACTTGATTGGGGCTTTCCATCAACCACGCTTGGTTTTAGTTGATCCTGAAGTTTTGCATACCCTGCCTAGCCGAGAATTTAGGGCAGCCATGGCTGAGGTGATTAAGTATGGGGTAATCTGGGATCAGGAACTATTCCAGCAGTTAGAGCAAGCTCCCAAGCTAGATCGGTTGGGAGTGGTTGCCCCTGAACTGTTACAGGCGATCCTCTATCGCTCTGCCCTGTGTAAAGCTACGGTAGTTAGCCAAGATGAGAAGGAAGGCAATTTGCGGGCTATTCTCAATTATGGTCATACGGTGGGTCATGCGATCGAGGCTGCTACCCGCTATCGCCTGGTCAATCACGGTGAGGCAGTGGGGTTAGGAATGATTGCGGCGGGGGAAATCGCTCAAAGTTTGGGCCTATGGGGGGCTGAAGATGTTTTACGGCAGCAACAGTTGATTGCTAAAGCGGCTCTGCCTCAACAGATCAAAGCCAGTTCTGTCCACATTCCCCAAGTAGTAGCTGCCCTCAACGCCGACAAGAAGATTAGCAGGGGACGGATTAAATTTATTCTGCCCACCGCGATCGGTAGAGTGACCACCTATGACCAAATCACACCTGATCAGATTGATACTATCGTTACTCCAGCCATTGGGAAGGTAATGCCCAGCTAAAATGTGACTAAAGTGCTAAGATGTTAAACCTATGTACGATCTTAGCAGTCTGAGCTTGCATACCATTATCCATATTTTTGCGCATGAATAAAAAACCCAATCGTGATCTCCCTACCATTAATGAGCGGATTCGTTTCCCCAAAATCCGCGTGATCGATGTCGAAGGCGGTCAGTTGGGAATCATGACTCCCAAGGAAGCATTACGATTGGCAGAAGAGCGGGAACTGGATTTGGTGCTGGTGAGCGACAAAGCCGATCCGCCTGTGTGCCGCATCATTGACTATGGCAAGTTTAAGTTTGAGCAGGAAAAGAAAGCGAAAGAAGCGCGCAAAAAACAGCACACCCAAGATGTAAAAGAAGTAAAAATGCGCTATAAAATTGAAGAGCATGACTATCAAGTGAGAATCAGCAGTGCTCAACGGTTTCTGAAAGAAGGGGACAAGGTGAAAGCTACAGTGATGTTTAAGGGTCGAGAAATCCAGCACGCCGATTTGGCTGAGGTACTGCTCAATCGTATGGCTGAGGATCTCAAGGATGTGGCAGAAATTCAGCAGGCACCAAAACGGGAAGGGCGCAATATTACCCTGCTGATGGCTCCTAAAAAATAGCCCTTTGGGCAATGTCCCGATTTTAGTATTGCACCACATTAACCTTGATCTGAGCGATCGCTTTTATTTGGTTAAGAAAAATAAAGAAATGTTTTGCGAATTATTGCGAAAAGCCCACAAAACTTCTAGAGCTAAGAAGCCTTTTGTTACAACTAGTGAGAACCAAGATTTAATTCTGACAGTTTGAGGAGACCGCATGTTTACCCCCGTGAAGCCGACCATTCGCCAAGTTATGCCTGATCAGCTAGAAGGGCGCGCCCTGGTTAAGTTGGTCTATGTGGTGCTGGAGCCCCAGTATCAAAGTGTAATTTCGGCCGCGATCGCTTCCATTAATCGCAACACTCCTAACTTAGCGATTGAAGTGAATGGTTACTTAATTGAAGAACTGCGAAATCCTGAAAGTTTTGCTACTTTTCAGCAAGATCTGGCAGCGGCTAATATTTTTATCGCTTCTTTAATTTTTATTGAAGATCTAGCTAATAAAGTGGTGGAAGCTGTGGCTCCCTATCGGGATCAGCTAGATGTGTGTGTGGTCTTTCCATCTATGCCCCAAGTGATGCGCCTAAACAAAATGGGTAGCTTTAGCATGGAAAACCTGGGCCAATCTAAAAGCGCGATCGCTCAGTTTATGCGTAAGCGCAAGGAGAAGTCGGGCAGTTCCTTTCAAGACAGTATGCTGAAGGTGGTGCAGACCCTGCCCAAGATCCTGAAATATATGCCCATGGACAAGGCGCAGGATGCCCGCAACTTTATGTTGAGTTTTCAGTATTGGCTGGGTGGCTCTGAGGAAAATATTAAGAACTTTGTGCTGATGCTGGCGCAAAACTATGTGCCTGCGGTCAAGGCTCTGAGCGAGAAGATCAATTTTCAAGAGCCAGTTACCTACCCCGATCAGGGGATCTGGCATCCTCTAGCGCCAAAAATGTTTGAGAACTTGGCAGAATACTTGGCTTGGTTCAATAGCCGCCAAGATATTTCCCCAGATCTAAAGGATCCGCTAGCCCTGACCGTTGGTCTAGTGATGGCACGCAGTCACCTGGTGACCAAGGATGACGCTCATTATGTGGCGATGGTACAGGAACTAGAATCCCAAGGGGCGAGGGTAATTGCCATTTTTGCCGGGGGCTTGGATTTTTCTAAGCCGGTAGATACCTATTTTTATGACCAAAATCGGCGCGTGATCATAGATGCGGTGGTTTCCCTCACTGGCTTTGCCCTGGTGGGTGGCCCTGCTCGCCAAGACCATCCCAAGGCGATCGCTGCCCTCGAAAAGCTCAATCGTCCCTACATGGTGGCATTGCCCCTAGTATTTCAAACCACTGAAGAATGGCAAGATAGCGATCTGGGCTTACACCCTGTGCAGGTGGCTCTCCAGGTGGCTTTGCCCGAACTCGACGGTGCAGTGGATCCGATTGTGATGTCTGGTCGCGATCAAATGACTGGTAGAGCGATCGCCCTGGCAGATCGAGTCGAAATGATTGCTGGTCGTGCCTTGAAATGGGCTAACCTGCGCCGCAAGCCCAAGCTGAATAAAAAGATTGCGATCACGATTTTTAGCTTCCCACCCGATAAGGGCAACATCGGCACTGCCGCCTATTTAGACGTGTTTGCTTCAATTCAGAAGGTTTTAACTGCCCTTGCTCAGAATGGCTACGATGTGCAGGATTTGCCCGCCACTGGCGCAGAACTAATGCAGCAAATTTTGCATAATCCCAATGCCCTCGCTGGCAGCCCCGAACTCAATATTGCCGCCAAGCTCTCGGTGCGCGAATACGAAGAACTCACTCCCTACGCCCAGCGCATTGCCGAAAACTGGGGGGCGGCTCCCGGCACCCTTAACTCGGATGGTCAGAGCCTGTTAATTTATGGCAAACATTACGGCAATGTGTTTGTCGGTGTACAACCCACCTTTGGCTATGAAGGTGATCCCATGCGGTTGTTATTCAGCCGTTCCTGCTCACCCCACCACGGCTTTGCGGCTTTTTACACCTATTTGAATAAAATTTGGGGGGCAGATGCGGTGCTGCATTTCGGCACCCATGGCTCTCTAGAATTTATGCCTGGTAAGCAAATTGGCTTGTCTGGGGAATGCTATCCCGACAATTTGATTGGCTCCCTGCCCAACATCTATTACTATGCGGTGAATAATCCGTCTGAAGCTACGATCGCTAAGCGCCGTGGTTATGCCACTACCATTAGCTACTTGACCCCTGCCCCCGAAAATGCGGGCTTAAATCGCGGTCTCCAAGAACTCAGTGAACTGATTGGCTCCTACAAAGAACTACGCCAAGGCAATCGGGGCATCGCGATCGCTAACAGCATTATGGATAAAGTGCGGCTGGTAAACCTGGATCAAGATGTCCACCTGGGAGATCTGGATGCCAAGGACATGACCCTAGAACAGCGAGATAACCTAATCGGTCAAGTCTATAGCAAACTGATGGAAATTGAGTCGCGGGTACTGCCCTGTGGTCTGCATGTGGTGGGAGATGCACCCAGAATTGAAGATGTCACCGATGTGCTGACCAGTATTGCCAGCTTTGATCGCCCAGAAGATAACCTCAAATCGATCTTGCGGATCTTGTGCGAAAGCATCAACCGGGATCTGGATCAGCTATACAAAGCGGCCGATCAGGGGATCTATGAAGATGTGCAACTATTAGCGAGTCTCAAAGTGATCGCCCATGATGCGGTAGCTGCCCTGGTCAAAGCCCAAGTGGAGGTAGATGGTAGACTGCCCAAACTGATGGGACTGAACTTCTTAAACATGGGCAAAACTGAACCTTGGATCAAGGTGTTACAGGAGGCGGGTTATCCTAACTGCGATCGCGATGCCCTCAAACCTCTATTTGGCTTCCTGGAGTTTTGCCTCAAACAAATCGTGGCAGATAACGAGTTGGGCGGCTTAATTCGTGCCTTAGAAGGGGAATATATTCAGCCCAGTCCCGGCGGTGACCCCATCCGTAACCCTGGTGTCCTGCCTACCGGCAAAAATATGCACGCCCTTGATCCCCAATCGATCCCTACTAGTGCAGCAGTGCAGTCTGCTTGGCTTGTGGTAGAGCGTTTGTTAGTGCGTCAAAAAGCCGAAAATAACGGCAAATACCCTGAAACAATCTCAGTAGTGCTGTGGGGCACTGACAACATCAAAACCTACGGAGAATCCCTGGCGCAGGTACTCTGTATGGTAGGGGTCAAGCCTCTGCCTGATTCTCTGGGTCGGGTTAATCGCCTGGAACTAATCTCCCTCGAAGAACTAGGACGACCTCGTATTGATGTAGTGGTCAACTGTTCAGGCGTGTTCCGGGATCTATTCATCAATCAAATGGATTTGTTAGATCGGGCTATTCGCATGGCAGCAGAGGCAGATGAGCCCCTGGAACTCAACTTTGTGCGCAAACACGCGATCGCTCAAGCTGATCAACTGGGGATCACGCCCCGTCAAGCCGCCACTAGAGTATTTAGCAATGCCGCCGGCTCCTATGCCGCCAATGTCAACCTAGCAGTAGAAAATAGTACCTGGGAAAATGAGCAGGATCTGCAACAGATGTATCTAGCGCGTAAATCCTTTGCCTATGGCGCTGAAGCCAACAACACCCAGCAACGTCAAATCTATGAAGCAGCGCTCAAAACCGTGGATGTCACCTTCCAAAACCTTGATTCTTCCGAAATCAGTCTGACTGATGTGTCTCACTACTTTGATTCTGATCCAACCAAGGTGGTTGCCAGTTTGCGAGCGGACGGTAAACAGCCCAGCGCGTTCATGGCAGATACCACTACGGCTAATGCCCAAGTCCGTACCCTGAGCGAAACCGTGCGCCTGGATACTCGCACCAAACTGCTCAATCCTAAGTGGTATGAAGGCATGCTCAACCACGGCTATGAGGGCGTGCGAGAAATTTCTAAACGCCTGGTCAACACCATGGGCTGGTCAGCCACGGCAGGTGCAGTAGATAACTGGGTATATGAGGATGTGAATGAGACCTATGTGAACGATGCCGCTATGCGCGATCGCTTAAAAAATCTCAATCCCCATTCTTTCCGTAAAATTGTTGGCACTTTACTGGAGGTGAACGGTCGCGGCTATTGGCAAACCAGTGAACAAAACCTGGAAATGCTGCGCGATCTATACCAAGAGCTAGAAGATAAGATTGAAGGCGTTGAATAGCTCAGGACTTACGCAGCCTGATTTGAGAAATATTGTAAAGAGGGATTTTGAGGGCAAAGCTCTCAAGTGAATCCCCGCACCCCACTTAAAGCCAAGGTCTTAGATCACCTTTGCGTAAGTCCTAATAACTATAAATCAACTAGGAAATCAATAGCTGGCAAAATCCACAGATAATTTTTACCTATACAAATCTAAACATTTCCCAATCAATAGAGGGATCATCATCCTGTTAAGATGATTGCAAGTAAAAAAGGATAGCAAATTCAGTTCAGTATTAATACTCATTAATATTCAGAAGTCTTCCCATAGAATTTCTTACTTTCTTCTCAGTTAAAAACCTAAGAACCAGGTATTTGGGGTGCGGGGCTATATCCCCATCAAGGGATTTCATCCTTTCACCCTGTTCAAACTATACCTACTTCTACGCTGGGAAAGGAGTATGAACATATACTGATATGCTCCCTTGTGATCTAATCTTTGCCACTTAATTTTCCAATTTATTTTCCAATTAAGGAGACAGCGAATTAATGTCCTACTCTCAAACAGCTACCCAGTCAAAGGCAGGCTTCAAGGCTGGCGTAAAAGACTACAAACTTACCTATTACACCCCCGACTATACTCCCAAAGATACTGATATCTTGGCAGCATTTCGGATGACTCCCCAGCCTGGGGTACCCCCAGAAGAATGTGGGGCAGCCGTAGCCGCTGAATCCTCTACTGGTACTTGGACAACCGTGTGGACAGACCTGCTCACCGACCTAGATCGCTACAAGGGTCGCTGCTATGACATCGAACCCGTGCCAGGCGAAGATAATCAATACATCGCCTATATTGCTTATCCTCTAGATCTATTTGAGGAAGGATCAGTCACCAATATGCTCACCTCCATTGTGGGCAACGTGTTTGGTTTCAAAGCTCTGCGTGCATTGCGCCTCGAAGATCTGCGCATTCCTGTTGCCTATCTCAAGACTTTCCAAGGCCCTCCCCATGGTATTCAGGTAGAGCGGGATAAGCTGAACAA
The DNA here is from genome assembly GCA_033762795.1 of Pseudanabaenaceae cyanobacterium bins.68. Taxonomy (GTDB): domain Bacteria; phylum Cyanobacteriota; class Cyanobacteriia; order Pseudanabaenales; family Pseudanabaenaceae; genus JANRLH01. Next base: position 10,336 of record JANRLH010000117.1, on the reverse strand, counting down.
GTATGGCCGTCCTCTATTGGGTTGTACGATCAAGCCCAAACTCGGTCTGTCTGCCAAAAACTATGGTCGAGCTTGCTATGAAATTCTGCGGGGTGGTCTGGATCTGACTAAAGATGACGAGAACATCAACTCTCAACCTTTCCAGCGTTGGCGCGATCGCTTCTTGTTTGTAGCCGATGCTATTCACAAAGCTCAAGCCGAAACCGGTGAAATTAAAGGTCATTACCTCAACTGTACCGCTGGCACTGTAGAAGAGATGATGAAGCGGGCTGAGTTTGCCAAAGAGTTGAACATGCCGATTATTATGCATGACTTCTTGACCGCAGGCTTTACTGCCAACACCACCCTGTCTAAGTGGTGCCGTGACAATGGCATGTTGTTGCACATTCACCGGGCTATGCACGCGGTAATTGATCGCCAGAAAAACCACGGCATGCATTTCCGCGTACTCGCGAAGTGCTTGAGAATGTCTGGTGGGGATCACATCCACACTGGCACTGTAGTTGGCAAACTAGAGGGCGATCGCGCTTCTACCCTTGGGTTTGTAGACTTGCTCCGCGAAAACTACATCGAAGAAGATAAGTCTCGTGGTATTTACTTCACTCAAGATTGGGCTTCTATGCCTGGGGTATTTGCTGTCGCTTCGGGTGGTATTCACGTATGGCATATGCCAGCGCTGGTAGAAATCTTTGGTGATGACTCGGTATTGCAGTTTGGTGGTGGTACTTTGGGTCACCCCTGGGGTTGTGCTCCTGGTGCTACAGCTAACCGCGTGGCGCTGGAAGCTTGTGTCCAAGCCCGAAATGAGGGTCGTAACTTGGCACGTGAAGGTGCAGACATTATTCGCGAAGCAGCTAGATGGTCACCAGAATTGGCGGTTGCCTGCGAAGTTTGGAAGGAAATCAAGTTTGAATTTGCTACGGTTGACACCCTTTAAATCGATTTTTGGGTGAATGATTAAATTCACTTCACCCTCGGTTTATGAATATCAACCAAGTTGTCAAAGCCACTGCCCGCACTCTTGTGAGTTATTTAACCTATGAGGCGATGCGCGTAGTGGTAGATCAACTGACTGAAACCAACCCGCCTCTGTCTCTATGGTTACGGGGCTTCTCTCCTACTGGTAAGCTCCAGGATGGGGAGCAATATATTCAAGAGCTGCTATTGGCAGATCAAGAGCTAGCTTTTCGGATTATGACCGTGCGGGAGCATTTGGCGGAACAGATTGCTGATCTACTACCAGAAATTACGCTGACCGAGGTGAAAGCCTCCAACATCAAACTCCGCAGCCAGCATCTAGAGCGCCTGGTTAATGGTGTAAATCATGATTTGGTGAATGATCCAGAATAATCTAGCCATCCAGAATCAACCAGGATCAAGTAGTAGCTAGCTGTTGGTTTGTCCGCCGCAATCTAACTCTGTTTAATTTTGAGTCCGATTAATTTTAAGTTCAATTAATTAAAACTATGCAAACTTTACCTAAAGAACGCCGCTACGAGACCCTTTCCTATTTGCCACCCCTCAGCGATGTCCAGATCTCTAAGCAGATTCAGTACATTTTGAGCCAAGGTTTCTTCCCAGCGATCGAGTTTAACGAGACCTCTAACCCTGAAGAGGTTTATTGGACAATGTGGAAGCTCCCTATGTTTGACACCAAGTCACCCCAAGAAGTGGTAAGTGAAGTGCAGGCTTGCCGTTCAGCTTATCCCAATTGCTTTATTCGGGTGGTTGGTTTTGACAACATCAAGCAGTGTCAGACCACTATGTTTATTGTCCATAGACCTAATCGGATCTAGGCTGCTTAAGTCCTAAATTTTTTCCCACTCTTTTGGTAGCAAGAGGGTGGGATTTTTTTTGAGTGGCTAGGGTAGGCTGTTGATCAGTTTTACCCAAGCGATCGCTTGTGCTTTTGGGTCATCCCTATTCAAGGCGCTGGAAATTCCGAGGGCGATCGCGCCTGCATGGATTAGCTCTAGACCATTACTCAGGTTTATGCCGCCAGTGGGAATCAAGGGAATATGGGGAATTACTGGTTGCAAGCATTCTAGGTATTTAGCCCCACCTAAGCATTTGATCGGAAATACCTTAACCGCGCTCGCACCTAAATCCCAGGCTGTGATGATCTCGGTGGGGGTCATGGCACCACTGACTATGGGAACTTCAGCTTTTAGCCCCAGTTGGATAATTTCAGCTTGGACATGGGGTGTGAATAGGTATTGGGCGCCGCTAGCGATCGCTTGCTTTGCCATGGTAGAGTTTAAAACTGTGCCAGCACCGATCAAGCATTGGGGCAGTTCTTGGCGCAGTTGGCTAGTCAACTCGGCCGCACCGGCTGTGTTCCAGGTAATTTCTAGGAACTTGATCCCACCAGCAGCGATCGCCCTAGCGGTAGCTAATGCCTGATTTTGGGTCTGGTGCCGAATAACGCCAATCAGCTTAGCCTGGCGCAGTTTAACTAACCAATCCATAATTTTTGCGGATTTAATTGGGGTAGATTCATAGAATAGTGCGATGGCGGGATCAAATTCAGTTAAAACCCATTATCAGGTGTTGCGAGTCCAGCCTACGGCGGCAGAAGCAGAAATTAAACTGGCCTATCGTCAACTGGCGAAACAATATCATCCTGACTGCAATCCTAACTTGACCGATCGCGATCAGATGATTGCGATCAATCTCGCCTATGAGGTCTTGAGTAATCCTGCCAGTCGTGCTCGCTATGATCAAAACTTGGGTGGTCACCGTCCAGGTCAGCAACCCAGTCGTCCCAGTTCTAGCCGCAAAACTAATTACCGTCAGCAGGATCAAAAATTTCACCATTGGTGTCAGCGAGTGTACGAGCCTTGCTTACAGATCATGCAGGAAATTTTGGAAAATCTCGATCTTCAGATTGACCTACTGGCCGATGATCCCTTTGATGACCAGTTAATGGCAGATTTTGAAGATTATTTGGACGATACCAGGCGATCGCTGGTGTATATGCAAAGTCTCTTTCGCCATTACCCTAACCCAGGGGTAGCGGCAGGGGTAGCAGAATATCTCTACTATGCCCTCAGTCATCTGGGTGATGGCATGGAAGAACTTAACTACTTCAGCCATAACTACGATGATCACCACCTGCATACGGGACAGGAAATGTGGCGGTTAGTGGCAGAAATGTGCGATCGCGCCCAGGCAGCCATGGCACATCTAGGAGGATAGGCTATGCAAGTTGCTACTTGGAATGTCAATTCTATTCGGACTCGTCTTGATCAGGTGATCACCTGGTTGGCGGCAAATCCAAAACTAGATATTTTATGCTTGCAAGAAACCAAGGTAGTTGACCCCGATTTTCCCCTTGGGGCTTTTGAACAGTTGGGCTGGCATTTGCAAATCTATGGGCAAAAATCCTACAACGGCGTAGCGATCGCTTCCAGACAACCCCTGGCACAAGTGCGGCTAGGCTTTGGGGCAGTATTACCTGAGCTAGCAGAATTAGATCAGCAAAAGCGGCTAATTTGTGGTGTGTATGGCGGCGTTACCCTAGTTAATCTCTATATTCCCAATGGGGCAGAGGTGGGCAGCGCCAAGTATGAATATAAACTCCAATGGCTAGCGGCGCTGCAAACCTACCTGGCTGCATTGCGGCCCACTACTCCAGATCTCCTAGTTTGTGGCGATTTTAACGTAGCACCCGCCGATCTAGATATTTATAATCCCAAGGGTAGAGAGCAGAAAGTAATGGCAACTGATCTAGAAAGAAATGCCCTCGCTGCTGCCCTGCCAAATTTTCAAGATGCTTTCCGCAAATTTGCACCAGACGGTGGACATTACAGTTGGTGGGATTACCGCAGCGGCGGCTTTGCCCGTAATCGGGGCTGGCGCATTGACCACCATTATCTGTCCCAGTCTCTCTACCAGCGGGCGATCGCTTGCTGGATTGACCTAGAACCGCGCCGCCAACCTCAGCCCAGTGACCACACTCCAGTTATAGTAGAGTTGGACTAAACTAGCTTTAGATCTAACCCAAAATCGACTATGGAATACGATCAAATCGCCTCCCAGCAAATTCTCCAACTTGCTTTAGCTAAACGCAGCGATCGCTCCCAAAAGTTAAGCTTGCAACAACTCCAAGAAATTGCCGCCGACCTAGGTGTATCTGAGGCAGAGTTTTTCCAGGCAGCCCAGGAGTGGCAAAATCATCAGCAACTCGATCAACAGCAACTTAAATTTAACCAATACCAAAAACGCAAGTTTTTTGACTACCTAATTAAGTACGCCCTGGTGAATGGGGCACTGGTGGCGATCGATCTACTCACAGCCCGCCGCATTTCCTGGTCAGCCTATGTTTTAGTATTTTGGGGACTGGGTCTGGGCTTGCGTGCCTGGGCAACCTTTCAAACTCACAGTGATTCCTACGCCCGCGAATTTAGCCAATGGCAAGAGCAGCAGCGCCGGCAGCAACTAACCAGTGAAATTTCGGCTCAGATCACTGATACCGCTATAATTGCCGCTACTAAATTCAAAACCTGGCTGAAAAACCGACCCTAGTTTATGGCCGTCATCCGCATCCGAGAGCATGTCAACCCTCTCTCCCACCGCTACCGTCTGCCCACCCCCCCGCCCCCCTGGGAAAGCATTTACCGCGACTGGCACCAGCCCCTCAGCTTAGATATTGGCTGTGGTAGAGGGGGATATCTATCAGCGATCGCTACTGCCCAACCCGACTGGAATTTTTTGGGACTAGAAATCCGTGAGCCACTAGTAGAAAGAGCCTTAAAGGACAAAGCCGAAAGGGGATTGACCAATTTGCATTACCTGTTTTGTAACGTGAATGTGTCTTTGGCGCAGTTATTGCCACCCCAAAAGCTCCACCAGGTCACAATCCAATTTCCCGACCCCTGGTTCAAGCGTCGCCAGCATAAACGTCGCACCGTACAGCCCCAGCTAGTTCAGGATCTAGTTCCCCTCTTGGTACCAAATGCCCAAATCTTGCTGCAATCAGACATCCAACCCGTAGCACGGGAAATGCTTAAGCTATTTGAACAGGATGATCACTTTGTCAACTTGGCTGGTGCGGGTCGGTTTACCGAAATGTATCCCGCCCACATCCCCACAGAGCGGGAAGAATATGTGCTGAGCCAGGGAGGAACCGTCTACCGCGCCCATCTGGAATTTAAGCCAGCTTAGGCACATAGGACTTGTACATCACCAAATAGTTATGGCGATCGCCCAGGGTTTGATAGCTCACCCGATCGCACAGGGTCTGAATCAAGCCGATCCCGCGGCCATGGGCAGCATACTGATCAGTCATCTGCTCTAGCTTAGTCAGTTGGCTAGCCAAATTAAACCCAGCGCCAGAGTCCCACACCCGTAGCTCCAGGTAGTCAGGATAAAAAAATACCTGAATCAATACAGGGGGAAGATCTACAGCCCCCAAGTTGCCATGGCGCACCGCATTAGTAAAGGCTTCAGCTAGGATAGTCTGACATTCTAACCACACCTGGGGCGGATGCGGCGGCAAGTCTAAGTGCCTAAACCAGTCAATCACGGCATCTAGCCCCTGTAGGCTTTCTCCAGTCCTAAATTCAAAGGTAGGTACCTCTTCCATAGATTAGTGTTAGGGCTTATGCAAACGTGATCTAGAACCCTGGCTCTAGGTAGAGTGGTGGGCTTTTCTACTGGGTAAGGCTTGAATTTTTACAGTACCTAGGGCAGGATACCAAAGAATTTAGTTATGGCACTATGGATTTGAATTTAGGACTTACACAAAGGTGATCTAAAACCCTGGCTCTAAGTGGGCTATGACCTCAGACTCCTTTTTACCACAGCTCCCAAATTAGGCTGCCTAAGTCCTGAGTAAGAACCCGATCCGGACTAAAATATTAGTAATAGTCCAAATGTTTAGCAATTTCTAGAGAATCCTCAAATGCATGGTTTCTATCCTGGTGATCGATGATGACCTAGTTCTCCGCATGGTCCTGCAAAAAATGCTTACCGAACAAGGCTATCAAGCGATCGCGGCAGCAGATGGGAAAGAAGGGCTGACCCTTGCGAAACAGCATCAACCAGCGCTGATCATTTGTGACTGGCTGATGCCAGAGATCAATGGGCTAGAGGTATGTCGGCAGGTCAGGGCTGATCCAGATTTAGCTGCCACTTTTTTGATCTTGCTTACCTCTCTTGGCGATGTGGCAGATCGAGTTAAGGGGTTAGATGCTGGGGCCGATGACTTTTTGACCAAACCGATTGATTTTAGCGAACTGAAGGCCAGAGTCAGGGCAGGTCTTCGGTTGTACAACCTCAACCAAGATTTGCAGCGCCAAAAGCAACTGCTCGAACATCAAAAACAAATTCTGGAGGCAGAACTAGCTGAAGCCGCTACTTATGTGCGATCGCTTTTGCCGCCACCCCTGCATAGCTCTGTAGAAATCAATAGCCAGTTTATCCCTTCCCTGCAGTTAGGAGGAGATTGTTTTGGCTACGGCTGGCTAGATCAAGATCATCTCGCAATCTATCTACTAGATGTCTCTGGTCATGGCATTGGCTCCGCCTTGCTATCGGTCTCAGTCCTAAATATATTGCGTTCCCAATCTCTAAGTGGAGTAGATTTTTATGATCCCAGTGCCGTGTTGACTAGCCTCAACCAAAACTTTATCATGCAGCAACAGGGCGGCATGTACTTCACCATCTGGTATGGGGTCTATAATCAAAAAACTCGCCGACTTACCTATGCCGCTGCTGGTCATCCGCCCGCAGTTATGTTGAGCGATCGCCAGGAGTTATGGCAATTAGAAACCTTAAACATTCCAATTGGCTTCTTCCCCGATGTCAGCTTCCAGACTAGCTGCTGCGAAATCCCCCTAGATACAGAAATTTATTTGTTCAGTGACGGCATTTATGAGTTTGGGCTAAGCTGTGGAATCTTTGGTCTAGAACAGTTTATCGAAACCCTATATCGCCAAATTAGCCAAGCCTCAGACCTACTGGATTTACGCCAATTAATTAATCAACTGCGCAGCTATACCCCCCAGCACCGCTTTGAAGATGATGTCTCTATTCTGCAAATTCGGTTTAAATAGCATGACCTACGCAAACGCGATCTAAAGCCCTGGCTTTAGATGGGGTGCGGGGCTTAGCCCTCAGCCTTCCTAAAACTGAAGATGGCGCAGCCTTGCTAGGGGTTTTAGCAGATTTTTCAGCTTAGATCTTAACTTTAACTTAACCTAACTACTTAGTTAAAGCCAGCAGGCTATATTAGTGAGTAGCTAAAAGATTACGCAAACGCGATCTAAAGCCCTGGCTTTAAATAGGGGTATGGGGCTCCGCCCTCAAACTCGCTTTTACCGCACTTCCCAAATCAGACTGCGTAAATCCTGAACATGATTGGAACAACTGTTAGGCTCCCTAGAGCCAAGACTTAGATGGGCGACACCAAGTTGAGTGGACAACTTTCTCCTGCCAGCCTAGCCGCCATTCCCCCTACTGCCCTAGCCTACTTGGGCGATGCAATCTATGAACTCCATATCCGTCAGTTTTATCTGTTGCCTAACCGTAAGATCAATGACTATCACCAACTAGTGGTCTCTAAGGTTAGAGCCGAAAGCCAAGCCCAGTCCCTGCAACGACTGATCGATTGGGGCATCCTCACTGATCTTGAACAAAGCCTAATCAGGCGAGGGCGCAATGCTGCAGGGCAACCGAGTCGCCACCTTAATCCTGAAATTTACCAAAAAGCTACTGCTTTTGAAGTATTGATCGCCTATCTTTATCTTTCAGACCGCGATCGCTATCAATTTATCATGCACTACCTCGACCATGAAACCGAAAATCAAGTTTAAACCCAAATTCAAAGCTAAGTCTCAGCCCACCAAGCCCTTAGCCCAGGATCAAGAATCCCATTCACCTGCGGAATTAGATGCTAGTGATCGCCAACCCAAGCGAAGGCGCTTTAGCAAACCCAAACCTACTCCTGCTCCCATACTCAAACGCAAAATTGAGCGCACTCTAGACCAACCCAAGCCCAAGCAGTCTGGCAAGTTTACCGCTAGACCAGAACACCAACGACAAATTATAGTCAAGCGATCGCGCCCAGATGCAGGTGCTCAACCCCGCCAAATCAGCAGCTATCGTCCTGAGCGCCCAGCCCCCAGCCCAGAGCGCCGTCAAATTAGCAAAACTCGTCCCGATCGCTCAGAACCACTTACCGAGCATGATCCTGAGCCCAGCCTAGACTTAGTATTTGGTCGCCATGCCGTCCAGGCAGCCTTAGAGAATAATCGGACTTTTCACCGCATTTGGGTAACTACTAAACTGCGCTATGCCCCAGATTTCTTAGGGTTGATCAACCAAGCTAAGGCGGCTGGTGCCATAGTCGATGAGGTAGAACCTAAACGTCTGAACCAAATTACCAACTTTGCCCGCCACCAGGGGATCGCGGCCCAAATTTCCCCCTATGAATACCTAGAGATCGAAGACCTGATCAGTCAAGCCCAGGCTGCCAGCCCTCAACCCGTGGTGCTAGTAGCTGATGGCATTACCGATCCCCATAATTTGGGCGCAATTATTCGCACGGCTGAAGCGATCGGCGCCCAGGGGCTAATTATTCCCCAACGTCGTGCCGTAGGCGTAACTTCAGTAGTTGCCAAGGTTGCCGCCGGAGCCTTAGAAAGCTTTGCGATCGCGCGGGTAGTCAACCTCAGTCGCACACTCGAACAGCTTAAACAGGCGGGTTTCTGGATCTATGGCACTGCCACTGATGGCTATGTGCCGGCCCATAAGCTCAAATTTGACGGCGCGATCGCCCTAGTAATTGGGTCTGAAGACGAAGGGTTGAGTCTATCCACCCAAAAGCATTGTGATTTTTTAGTCTCTATCCCCCTCAGCGGCAAAGTACCCAGCCTCAATGCTTCGGTGGCAGCAGGAATGTTCTTGTACGAAGTCTACAGACAGCGCTGGTCTAGTATCCTTAACCTCGGCTAAACCCTGCTTACGGTCTTTGTTAAAATTGAACAATTTTCAATCTAAAAAACTGATATGTTTGTGTATATTTGTTGCGGCGGAGGGATGAATCTTAAAAAAAACAGGATTAAACCGCCCGAGGTTAGCCAGAAAGTTAGAGTAATCGAGCAAAACCTGCAATTTTGGGTTTCAACTCTTTTACTATAAAATTTACTACCAAAAATTTACTACCACTGCCAGCTAGACCAGTTAGCTTTTCCATTCCAGCTATTTAGCCAACTGCTAGCCTGCTAATTTCCTGGCAAATCCTAATTAAATCTAATTATTGACTAAAGCCCAGCTAGCTAAAACTAGCCAGCTACATATTCCTGCTCCCAGCCCAACGCCTTTAATCTATGCCTGTGCCTAAGCTGAGATCATCAAAATCACCTGATTTGGATCTATATCTGGATCACGCCGTGATCTTAATTTTCTAAAACTTTAGTAAGAGATCTTTATTAAAATGCTGGGGTCGACCAATTTTTTCCATTGCTCCTAGCTTTACTCAAGTCCTGGTGCTGGGCAAATGCTGAAATCGGCTCAATCGCAATCACCTTCCGCTAATTACCCAAGGCTTACAGAATTTAGGGAAATGACATGAAAGATTTTTTCATATCACTGTTAGAAAGATTAGGCTTGGCTTTCTGGATTGAAATTTCAACTGCATCGCCGCGCTGTATTTACTACTTTGGCCCATATTTCAGCCGCTCGGAAGCCGAACAGGCTAAACCAGGCTTTGAAGAGGATTTAGTTCGAGAGGGTGCAACTGGGCTAGTAGCAATGATTTTTCAGCGCCCTACCCCAGATATTCTCACCGTTGAACTAGAAGAACATCTAGACCAATCCACCAATACCCCGGCTGCCAGCACTCGTACCCCAGTCTGAGAATGATTCCAAATCATTTCAAGGTTATTGCAGTAGTGCAGCCGCACTCTCTGATACTAGCCAGGTAGCCCCAGGGTTTATGCCTCTGGCTGGGTATTGCTGCAGATCTACAGGCTCTGCCCCCAAAATTGCAGCTACAGCGGGCGCTTTGGATTCACCGTCCACCAGGAATAGGATCTGTCTAGCCTGATTGATCAGGGGGTAAGTCAAGGTAAGACGCGGTTGATCATCTTTTTTGCCTACAGTAACCCAGCGATCGCTCACAGTTAGAGCAGCAGTGTGGGGAAACAAAGAGGCCGTATGGCCATCATCGCCAATACCTAGCAAAATGAGGTCAAAAACTGGCGGTGTGCCGACGCCAAAAAAGCCCTGAATATTCTGTTCATAGCTAGCGGCAGCGATCGCTGGCTCTTCAGCATCAGTAAGCATGGGATGAATATTCGCCCTGGGAATATCCACATGGTCTAACCAAGCT
>JANRLH010000116.1:0-16540 GCA_033762795.1 Pseudanabaenaceae cyanobacterium bins.68 | reverse complement strand
GTCCAAGCTATTCAAGCTATGAAAGAAGTAACTGCTGCCCTAGTTGGTGCTGACGCTGGCAAGGAAATGGGTGTCTACTTTGATTACATCTGCTCTGGTTTGAGCTAAATTTTTAGTCTATTAGGTTAGGCTGAGTCCAGGCGAGGAATGCAGGTAGCCAAGGTTAAGATAGGCAAACGATTACAACTAAACTTAATTGTGAAGTTCAATTGTTCAGTTTATTTTGTACTTTCGCCTCTTGCTTTCTCGCCTAAGTATTTGCCTAAGTGTATTTGCCTAAATATTTAGTTTTAGCTGTTCCAGCAGATATCTGCATAATAAATACTTTATAACAAGTATTTCGTATAATAAAAACATTCTATAATAAAGACAGGAGAACTCCAGATTATGCGCATGTTTAAGGTGACTGCTTGTGTGCCTAGCCAAACCAGAATTCGTACTCAACGAGAATTACAGAATACCTACTTCACCAAACTAGTTCCCTACGACAACTGGTTTCGGGAGCAGCAGCGCATCATGAAAATGGGTGGGAAGATTGTAAAAGTTGAACTTGCCACTGGCAAGATGGGAGCCAACGTAGGCTTGAGCTAATTACCTAAGCTGGTCAAAGGCAACCCTGGGTTTTCCCAGGGTATTTTTCTGTCTAAGCTATGATCTAGGCTATGAGGCGACAGAGGCAGCACGACGACGTTTGCCTGGAGTGGTAACTACATCTGGTAAGACTAGATTATTTTTTGAACTAGGTAGCGATCGACTAGTAATGACTGGGTGAGACATAGGCGTTTGTAGCAGGATCGAGACAATTGGCTTGCTCTGCATTTTATTCCTTAGCACGCGGCTGACTTCCTTCTCAAGCTGACCTCGCAAACCAACCCAATCAATTTCTAGAGTTTCGGTTTGGCTATGGGCGAAGTCTTGCCAAGAGTTATCCAGGCAGTTCTCTACTGTACGAGTAATTGTAGCCAAAAGTTCTGAGCGCTCTTGGGGCAAGACAACCCCATTGAGTTGCATATCAGGAGCGGCTCCTAGTTTTCCATCTAAACCGATTGATAGGGCGAGTGTGATGATGCCGTCACCAGCAATCTGTTGGCGATCGCGCAAAATATCTCCTTTAACAATACCATCATGGGAGCTATCTACTAATTCAATTCCAGCAGGAACTTTATCGGCAACTCGAATAAATTGATCGCAGACTTCTACGACATCCCCATTTTCAGCAATCAGAATATTCTGATTGGGAATTCCCATCGCTTCTGCCATTCGACCATGCTGGAGCAACATCCGTAGCTCGCCATGGGCAGGGAAGAAAAACTTAGGCCGAACCAAGGCTAACATCATTTTCTGCTCTTCTTGAGAACCATGACCCGAAACATGGATACCTTTATCTTTACCATAGATCACCTGGGCTCCCAAGGACATTAATTTATCAATCGTGCGTACCACGGGGATGGTGTTACCTGGGATTGGATTAGCTGAGAAGATTACTGTGTCTCCAGCTTCAATCTGAATCTGGCGATGGCTACCATTTGCCATGCGGGTGAGGGCTGACATGGGTTCACCTTGAGAGCCAGTAGTCAAGATCACGATTTGATCGGGGCGGTAGTGTCGTAGGTTTTGGAGTGGTTGCAACAACTGGTCACGACATTTGATGTATCCCAGGTTGCGGGCATGAGCAATCACATTAAGCATAGAGCGCCCGACAATGCCAACTACTTTGCCCTGTTTTTCTGCGATGTCTAGAATCATATTCACGCGATGAACAGAAGAAGAGAAGGTGGTGACGATCACTCTGCCCTTGGCAGCGGCAAAATACCTTTCTAAGTTTGGATATACTGAACGTTCTGAAGGAGTAATTCCAGGCACTTCGGCATTGGTGGAATCACTGATTAAACATAGAACTCCCTTTTCTCCATGTTCAGCTAAACGATGAAAATCGAAGTGTTCGCCATCTACTGGGGTGTGATCAATTTTGAAGTCCCCAGAATGAATCACCATACCTGCAGGAGTGTTGATTGCGATTGAGCAACTATCAGCAATTGAGTGGGTATTACGAATGAATTCAACCACAAAGTTCTTACCGACTCGAACTACATCTCGTGGTACAACTCTGCGCAATTCAGTCTTATTCAAGACTCCTGCTTCTCGCAGTTTATCTTCCAAAAGGGACATTGCCAGGCGCGGCCCATAGATGATTGGAATCTCAAATTGCTTGAGATGAAATGGAATTGCGCCGATGTGATCTTCATGACCATGGGTGACAATCATGCCCTTGATCTTATGTTTATTCTGGCGCAAGTAAGTCATATCTGGTAAAACTACATTTACACCTGGCATGTTGCTATCTGGAAAGGAGAGTCCACCATCAAGGAGCATGATTTCATCATTGATCTCAAATACCCAGGTGTTTTTGCCAATTTCTTTTAATCCACCTAGAGGAATGATCTTGAGGGCAGCATTATTTTTAGTCATAGATTTATATAAGGATAGGAATGGAAGAAGAGTTAAGAGAAAATAGAATTATGGAATCTTGGTGTTGCCCTGGGTGATAGCTTCAACAACACTTTTATAGAAAACATCCGAGGCTCGTGACCAATTGCAAGCTCGTTCATAGGAACTTCTACAGAACTTCTGCTGGAATCAGTAGAAAATTTACTAGGAAACTCACCTGAAAGTATACTCACGTATTAATCTAGCCGTCTTCAGGATGAGAGATATTACTAGATATTAATGTCATAATGTTAGTGTCATAAATCAGTGTCACAGGGTAATTTGGTTAGCCAACTTGAGTGCAGACTGAAGACTCTGCTGCAGTTGGGCATATTTTTCGGGGTCAATACTGAGTGGTGACCGCAGGATTCCACTATCTCTGTCCAGCATTTTGAGAGCAATTTTCAAAGGAATGGGATTGGTGTCATAGAAAAGGGCTTTAAATAAAGGAAATAGAGCGAGATGAATTTTATGGGCAAGTTGGTAATCTCCAGCCATGAACCTCTCAATCATTTGCTTGATCTGATTACCTACTAGGTGAGAAGCTACACTAATAACGCCAGAGCCACCAACTGCGAGCATGGGTAGGGTTAGGGAGTCATCCCCACAGTAGATTTTAAATTCTGGTGGAGTGTTTAATCGGATTGTGCTGACTAGATCTAAATCACCAGTTGCCTCTTTGATTGCCACGATGTTCGGGGTTTCTGTAGCTAGGGCAAGGGTTGCGATTGTAGTTGCTTCTAGTCGGCATCCTGTTCTGCTAGGTATATTGTACAGGATTATTGGCAAATCTGGGACGGATTTAGCGATCGCTTGAAAATGTTGAATTAGTCCTATTTGAGGAGGTCGATTATAGTATGGCGTAACTTGAAGGGAACCATCTACCTGGAGTTTTGCCGCTCTGACTGTGGCAGCGATCGCTTCCGCAGTGGAGTTTGAGCCTGTGCCAGCAATCACTTTAGCCTTGCCATTAGCAGTGGCTTTTACTACTTGGAATAAATCATATTCTTCTTCCCAAGTAAGAGTGGGAGATTCGCCTGTAGTACCGCAAACTACCAGAGAGTCACTGCCATTGTTGATTAAGTAGTTGGTTAGTTTTTCAACCTGAGCCAGATTTACTTTGCCTTCTGTGTCAAAAGGCGTAATCATTGCGGTAATTACTTGGCCAAAATCTACTGTGTTCATAGGCGTGTCCAAGTTGGTCATAGAATATTTTGCATGGGAGTGAAAGGAAAACTTAGGGCTTAAGCCACTGATTAGTAATTAGCAGTTCGGCAATTTGGATGGCATTGAGGGCAGCCCCTTTGCGGATTTGATCGCCGCATAACCACAGGTCGATAGCGCAGGGGTGGGAGAGATCTTGACGAATGCGTCCTACTAGAACATCATCTTTGCCACTCACATCTATGGGCATAGGAAAACGGTTTTGGGTAAAATCTTGCAGAAGTTTGACCCCTGGGGCTTTAGCAAGGGATTGGTTTACCTGATCTAGGGAAACTGGGGCTGTAAATTCGAGATTGATTGCTTCGGAATGGGCGCGCAATACCGGAACTCGCACACAGGTAGCAGTGATTGCTAAGTCTGGCATGGAGAAGATTTTACGGGTTTCTTGAACCATTTTGAGCTCTTCTTGGCAATAGCCATTTGGCTGCATGGGGGAGTTATGCAGAAACAGGTTAAAAGCCAGGGGATAGGGAAATACCTCGGCGACTACTGGTTGACCTGAGAGGTGCGCTTGAGCTTGAGTCTGCAGTTCGGCCATGGCTCTGGCACCTGCACCACTAGCGGATTGGTAGGTGGATGCCACAATTCGCTTGATCGGGTTGAGCTGATGTAGGGGGTAGATCACCACACTCATCAAAATGGTAGTGCAGTTGGGGTTGGCGATGATGCCCTGGTGAGATTTGGCAGCTTGAGGGTTGACCTCTGGCACTACTAGGGGAACATGATCGTTCATTCTGAAGGCGCTGGAGTTGTCAATCACTACCGCACCAGCAGCTACGGCGAGCGATGCCCACTCTTTAGAAGTGGTACCGCCAGCAGATGCTAAAACCAGGTCAATGCCTTGAAAAGCCGAGGCTGAGACTGGCTCTACTAGATGAAGGGTATCTTTAAATTTAATTTGCTTACCAACTGAGTTGGGCGAAGCGAGCAGTTTTAATTGATTGATTGGGAATTTTCGTTGCTCTAGGATCTTGAGTAGTTCGGTACCTACTGCTCCAGTAGCTCCCAGGATGGCTAGGTTATAGGTTTTAGTCAATCTGATTATGCTCCTCCTGAATTGATGATGGAATGGATGGGTAAATTTGAGCTACTCAGTAATATAGATAGTAAGTAGAAATAGGTTGGGCTTCTAAGGGTTTGGGGTGAAAAAATTGATCAAAACTTGAAGCTGGGTTGATTATGGGTATTTCCCTTGGACTTGTGAGTTGCTCTTTTGCCACTCTGTAAGTACCTTAGGATTATTTTAGAACTCTTTTAGAATGAGTGTAGGGATAGGTTATGTGAGCCCGCACGCGCAAATTCTCAGTTGTGACCTGACATAGTGACCTGGCGTTGTGACTTGGCAAGGTGGTAACTGAACTAATTGCCCCATATAGTTGCCAGATAATTGCCTCAAAGAAATAACAGTGGTGTTAATGGGATTAGGTTTGGAGTCTTGGGTGCGGTCAATATTCCTGGTGAATATATTACCTGGATTTACTGTTTAAGAATAGGTCATTTGTTAAGCTTAATCAACTATTTTGGGCTAAAGCTATGTGGTGCTGTTGGTGGGAATGATGGCATTGCACATCTGAAAGATGATAGGGGTTGGGGGCGCAGCCCCCTGTATCGATTTTAAATGGTGAGTTTGGTAAGATCATCCCGCTATTGTGCAACGCCGCAATGATGGCTATGGACCAGCAAAGATGGCATTTTCCAAATCACGACGGCTGAGGGAATAGGGAAAAGCGCGATATACGTCTTTGCGACCAGGGGTAACGTATCTGACTCGGATTTCTTCGATGTCCATGTGGATTTCTGCTTGCCAGTCGGGGCGGTGTACATACCAAAGGCTGGGGTTATTGGCATCTTGGTTACAATCATGGCTGGTTAACCACTGATCAATTTGGGGCAGAGGATGATTATAGAGGATGGTGTCTGGAGGGGGGAGTACCATGGGGTAAGATGGGGATTATTGGGGTAGGAGTTGATCGCCACGCATCAGCCCAATGGTGATAGCGATCGCCAAGCAAGTGATTAAGGTTAATAGTAGTATAGCCAATGAAAAGACTTCGCCACCAGATAGGGGACGTTGAATTGGAAGGCCGTCATCGGTCTGCCAGGTGGTAGTCGCAGGAGGAGTATAAGTGAAGCGGGAGAACTGAATCAGTTGATCATAGGCGGCGCGGCGTTCTGGATTGCTGAGAGTGGCATAGGCTTGATTGAGATCTTGGAATTTAGCGATCGCTTGGGCTGAGTCAAGGACGGTTGTGTCAGGATGGTAGAGCTTACTTAATTCTCGGTAGGCTTGACGAATTTGTCTGGCGGTTGACCAAGGGCTAATGCCCAAGAGGGTATAGTAGTTCTGCCCCATATGCTGAGTTTTACTAGTTCTCATAATTCTAATTTAATCGATGGATCAAGATGTTAGCGCCGTAAATCAATCATTTCCTTGGCGACGAATTGCCAGTGCCGCGATCGCTATTCCCTTGGCTCTAGCGGCGATTGGCTGGGGAAGTTGGGCTTTTACCCTGGTGTTTGGGCTGCTAATTTATTTGGGACAGTTGGAGTATTTTGACCTAGTACGGGCAAAGGGAGTGTCGCCGGCGGCTAAGACTACTATTTGCCTGAGCCAGGTGCTGTTGGTATTGTGCCAAATTAACAGTGATTGGGGTGATGTGGGATTTCCGGTGGCAGGGACTTGTATCTGTTTTTATCTGCTGTTTCAGCCCAAATTGGCAACTATTGCCGATATCTCGGCCTCGATTTTAGGCTTATTTTATGGTGGCTATTTACCTAGTTACTGGATTAGGTTGCGGGGCTTGAGCGGGGCAGGAATAGCATGGGAGAAGGGTTTGGAGCTAAATCAGGGCGGCGTGTATGTGCTGGTAATGTTTAGCTGTATCTGGGCTTCGGATATTGGTTCCTATGTGTTTGGCAAAGCGATCGGGCGGACAAGACTCTCGGATATTAGTCCAAAGAAGACCGTGGAGGGAGCAGTGTTTGGTTTGATCAGTTGTGTGGGGGTGGCTCTAGTCTGGGCGGCTATTTTAGGATGGCATTATTGGTGGCTGACTGGAGGAATATTAGGGCTCATGATTGGCATTGCCAGTTTGCTGGGGGACTTAACTGAGTCGATGATGAAACGAGATGCAGGCGTGAAGGATTCTGGCCAACTAATTCCTGGTCATGGGGGAATTCTGGATCGAGCGGATAGTTACGTATTCACTGCGCCGCTCGCCTATTACTTTGTGACCCTGATTTTAACTTAAGGTTTCTGCCAACTAAGCTTAGGTTTTCTAGAGCTTGGGGGTGGGAGCTTGGCTGAGAAAGGGGGTTTGGGTAATAGATTGGTTAGCAAGGTTAAACAGGGGGTTAGAGGCGATGCCCGCGATCGTGGTAAAAGCGAGGGTAAGAATTAGAGCGGCTTGCAGGGGTTTCATGCCAGCACCTGCCCAAGAAAAGTTGCCCGTGAGAATATTGGGGTAGTTTTTCACGGACTCGGACATTTCTTGTGGCTCTTTGACCACGATCATCTTGACTACGCGGATGTAGTAGTAGATTGAGACTACGCTCATTAGGAGGGCTAAAATTACTAGGCCATAGGCGCCTGCTTGCCAACCCGCCCAGAAGATGTAGAGTTTGCCAAAGAAGCCGGCGAGGGGAGGAATGCCACCCAAGGAAAGGAGACAGATGGATAGGCAAAGAGTGAGGAGGGGATCTTTTTGGTAAAGACCGCTATATTCACTGATCTCATCTGTGCCGGTGCGGAGGGCAAACAGAACTACACAGGCAAAAGCGCCCATGTTCATGAATAGATAGACCAAGAGGTAGAACACCATGCTGGCGTAACCTGCCTCGGTATTGAGTAACATGCCCAGCATCACGAATCCTGCTTGACCAATGGAAGAGTAGGCGAGCATTCGCTTCATGCTAGTTTGAGCGATCGCGACCACATTACCCAGTACCATGCTGAGAATAGTGAGAATCACGAATACATAGTGCCACTGCTCCGAAATACTGGGATAGACGGTGACGAGGAATCTGATCCCTAGGGCAAAACCAGCCGCTTTAGAGCCAATTGAGAGAAAGGCTACTACTGGGGTGGGTGATCCTTCGTACACATCTGGAGTCCATTGGTGGAAGGGCACAGCCGAAAGTTTGAAGGCGATGCCAGCGATCGTGAATACCATGGCAATAATCAACGCTAGGTTAGCTTGGGGCAGTTGCGCGGCGATCGCATGGAGGTTAGTTTCCCCACCAGAAAGTCCGTAGAGGAAGGACATGCCGTAAAGAAAGATCGCCGAACTAGAAGCGCCAATTAGCAAGTATTTCAGTGCGGCTTCATTGGAACGGGGGTCGCGCTTGGCATAGCCAGACAGGAGGTAGGAAGAGATACTCAAAGTTTCTAGGGAGACAAAAATCATCACCATTTCGTCTGCGCCAGCTAGAAACATACCCCCTAGGGTAGCGGTGAGGAGGATACCTAGGTATTCGGCCAGGGCTTGGCCAGCTTGTTGGATGTAGCGCACGGAAATCAGGATGGTAAGCAGAGCAGATGCGGCGATCATACCCCTAAAAATTAGGCTGAGTTTATCGCTATTGAAACTGCCAATGAATGAAATTGGGTTAGCTAGGTTGCTCCATTGCCAGATCAGGGCAGCGATCGCGCTGGTTAAACCTAGCACGGCGATTGTGGGGAGGCTAGTGCGGTTTTGGCGAGAGATCAGGTCTACTGCCAAAATTACCACTAGGGTGATGATGACAATTCCCTCCGGGATAATAGTACCGGCGTTGAGTAGGGATGGGAGATTGGCAATATCCATAATTTGCTTAATGGTGAGATATCTTCAGCATTGTACTGGCAACTGAGCTTTGTTTCTAGTGCTAGCGGGTGAGGCGATCGGCGATTTGGTCGAGTTCAAGTTGCCAGGCTTCTGAGTCTGGGGTCTCTTCCCAGAGCACTTGGAGTTCAGAGTTGGTCTTGACTAGATCGATCGCTCTAAGGGCTAGGGCAGTTAAGGGTTCATCCGCAGGGGGTTGTTTTTTTAGCCAAGCTTGAATAGATGCAGGCAATTGGGGATGGGGCTGTTGCTTGAGGGCAGCGACAATTTCGGCGGCGGCGATCGCTACCGCAGCTTCTTCAGTCTCTAGGGTGTCATCTTTTTCGACTACGGTGCTGAGGGCATCTAGGACAAATTCCATGCTGGGATCTTCGCTAAAGTCATCGATCCAGTCGGCGCTGTCATCATTTTCAAAACTGCCTATACCCCATGCTCCCATAACACTTAACCTCGGTAAATCCTGTAGGAATCGGCTGCTATTCTAGCTGAATTTGGCTATTTTTGAGCGTTTCTAGGGTGATCACTTGAGGTGGGGTGGCATCGGCGGGATAGATCAGGTCAATTTGCACAAAGCGGCGATCGCCTGGAGGAAGATTAAGGGTAACAAGTGGTGCTCCCATTTGCCCCCGTTGCTGCACCAGATGCCAGTAGCGAGTTTGGGGTAGCTTTTGATCATCGGTGTAGCGCAGGCGCAGACTACCCCGAAAAAATACCTGCTGGAAAGGGGGCTGGCGGAATTGTAGGCCAGGTTGGCTGAGCTGGTCTTCCTTGAGTGGGGTTGCAAACCGAATCACCAGGATTTGAGAGCGATCGCTAGGATTGCTCAGGGGAAGGGTAAGGTTATACTCAATGCCATAGTTACCATGGGCTTGGTAGGCAGTGCCAGGATAGCGCTTGATCAAGGTGGCACTCTGGTTTTGACCAGTCCCCATTTTGCCCGCTAACAGGGTACTAATCCCGTAGGAAACCGCTTGACCAGGGTGGGGAATCCCTAGATCATTACTGCCTGGGTCGGTGAGACGAGCCTGCCAACGGGAGCCTAGGGCAATTCCCGCGACCCGACCATAGATTTCTTTACCTTTAAGCTGATCGGGCGGGCTAGGGGGAGACTCCCTGGGACCAGCTAGATTTCCCTCAACTAGGAGCGCTTGCCATTCGGCTAAGGTGGGCGATCGCTCACTGCCATCGGGGTTGGTTTTAGCATACATGGCTAAGTGCGCCACATAGACCTTGCCACTACTGCGTAGCCTCAATAGACCAGAACGACCGTTGAGGGGTGGGTTTAACTGGGCGACCGGGATGGGCAAACTAAATAGCAGCCTGGTAGAGCGAGGCGGAATCGCAAGCTGCGCGGGAAAATTTTCCTGCCTGCGACCACGCAGGATAGTATTGGTGACCCGATCTCCAGGCCCGCGAAAAATCTGTCCCAGAGGATTGGCAGCCATGGGAGCAGCCGGCAAAAAAGGGGCATCAGGTTGACTGAGGTAGCTGGCCGCTTGATGGATATCTAGGGTGACAGGGAGGTTGGTGGGATTATGCACAATCGCCCCCAGATATAGGGTCTGTAATTGATCTGGAGTCTCGATCGCCCGCGCAATGTGGTGAAAAAACAGATCAAACCTGCCCGTGAAGCCAAAATCCAGGTGAGCATTGGGGTGGCGCTTGCCCTGGGGGGGGAAGCTAGAGAGCAGAATCCCAGGGGTTTTGACGATCTCAGGATTGTTGCTGTTAAAGACTGGTACGGGATCTAGGCTGCCGAGTAGGGGACGAACCACTTGAGCGCGCACCAGAGTTTGACCTACTGTTTGTGCCAATACATTCGCCAATAGAATTGGTATTACAGGCATAAACCTAAACCAGAATCCAAGCGATCGTGAACCCCAAAACTGCGCCCGCTAGCACTTGAATAGGAGTGTGACCCAACAGTTCCTTGAGGGGATCTATGGCACTATCGGCATCAAAAATTTCGCCTACCAATTGATTGATCACCTTAGCCTGTTGCCCAGCAGCTAATCTCACTCCCGCCGCATCATACATTACGATCACAGCAAATACCGAAGCGATCGCAAACATCGGTGTACCCCAGCCCATAGTGATTCCAATGCCAGTCGCTAAAGCAGTTACCAGGGCGGAGTGGGAGCTAGGCATCCCCCCCGGCTCAACTAACACATGGAGACGTAGCTCACCAGTTTGAGCCAGAGTGAGCAGAAATTTTAGCAACTGGGCCGCAAAATTCGCCGCAATTGCCACGATCAACACATTATTGTTCAGGATTTCTGACATGGGATGCATATGGGTAGCTAAAATACGGTGTTTTTGAGCCAAGTTTTGATCTAAGAGCCAAAATTTAGATTAGTTTTTCCGCATCACAATATAATCAGCGATCGCGTTTAGAGCCGTAGCTTTTTCACCAAAGGACTCTAGGGCTTGCTTGGCTTCGACCACTAAGGTGTTCGCTTTGGACTGGGAGGCCTCAATTCCCCACAGACTAGGATAGGTAGCTTTTTGGGCAGCTAGATCTTTACCAGCCGACTTGCCCAATTCCTCAGAGGTGGCGGTGAGATCGAGAATATCATCCACGATTTGAAAGGCCAGACCAATATTTGCGGCGTAGAGGGTGAGAGCGGCAATGGCACTTGGGTCGGCACCAGCTAGGATACCACCGCAGACTACAGCAGCTTCTAGGAGAGCCGCAGTTTTGTGTTGGTGAATAAAGTTAAGGGTGGCTTCGCTGACCTCTAGCTGTCCTTCACAGGCCAAGTCTACCACCTGCCCTCCCACCAAACCAGCAGCGGAAACTGCTCGACCTAGGCGACTGACCACCTGCAAAATCCTGGAGGGGGGTAGATCGGGATAAGCTGCCAGAGTGTGATCGACCAAATATTCAAAGGCAAAAGCCAATAGAGCATCACC
Organism: Pseudanabaenaceae cyanobacterium bins.68; assembly: GCA_033762795.1. Taxonomy (GTDB): domain Bacteria; phylum Cyanobacteriota; class Cyanobacteriia; order Pseudanabaenales; family Pseudanabaenaceae; genus JANRLH01. The sequence continues at coordinate 5,093 of JANRLH010000116.1, read as the reverse complement.
CGCCAGGATCGCCATCGCTTCCCCATAGACCTTGTGGTTGGTGAGTTGCCCTCGCCGAAAATCATCATTGTCCATAGAAGGCAGGTCGTCATGGATCAAAGACATGGTATGCACCATTTCCATGGCACAGGCAGTGGGCATTGCTAGGTCGAGGTCGCCACCTAGTAGCTCGCAGGTAGCCAAGCAGAGAACCGGTCGTAAGCGTTTGCCACCAGCTAGCAGCGAATAGCGCATGGCTTCGTAGATTTGCTCTGGGTAAACAACGGGAATTGCTTGATCAAGAGCTTGCTCTACCTTGAGGCGGCGGGCTTGCAAATAGGACTTAAGGTCAAAAGCTACCTGATTATTGGGATTTGTACTCAAATCAACACCTACAACTTTTACTTAAATCAAACTGGGAACTCTCTAGCTGGATCAATAAGATATTAGCCCTGCAAATATTAGCTAAACTCCTAATTATCCTACTATCTAGTTGATCAATTTAGCTTAGATTTAATTGGGTGTGGGGCTACGCCCTTAGACTCGCTTTTTACCATACTTCCGATCATAAGGCTGGATCAGAGGGAGTTGAGTGGGACTAGGCGGAAGATATAGACCTTGGCGCATTCATCCCCAGGACAGTAGGCCTGGATGGTAAATTTTTGATTGATTGTTTGACTAAAGCGATCGCGCACACCAGCAGCCAAGCTGCGCTTGAGTACCTGTTGATCATCCAGCCAGATTTCTAGGGTGGTTGATTCAGCCAAGGGGTCGGCGGTGCCAAATTCAAGCTCAAATTGGCTTGTGCCTGGTTGGGGTAGTTGACATTCAATTGTGGCGATTCTGCCCTGCTGGGGCATGAGGGCAAGGTTGACATTCACCTGTTCACCCTGGATCGAAATCTGTTCGTTGGTTTCAGCTACTTCTTGTTTTTGGCAATTGGGTACTAGGGGGGAGATGGGCGCAGAAGCAGGATTGGGCTGCTTAGGCTCAGATGGCTTAGCCACAACCGGCGGCTTAGGCGCTTCAGGCAGAGAAAAAGGTGGTAACGATCGCAGATATTGGTTAGCTAAGACGATGGTGATTGGGGCAACAACTGGCACCCATAGCCATTCGCGAATGTGATCTAAAAAACTTTTGGTGGGTCTGTTGGCCACGGTTGATTTAGGCAGGTTTGGTAAATATGATCAAGTGCTGCTGGGGCAAGGAGTGAGTTTCCTGCCAGCGATAGCCTAACCTAGTCAGTTCGGTTTTGACCTGCCTTTGGCTCATTTTATGTAGGGGTTTAATCGCCACGAGCGGATCTTCAGTCTTATATTCTAACAGAGCAAGACGACCCTGGGGCTTGAGGGCTTGAGCGATCGCTTGAAGCATTTCCATGGGGTAGGCAAATTCATGGTAAGCGTCCACCAGTAAAGCAAGGTCGATCGACTCGGCGGGCAAATTGGGTGATTTTTCTGTGCCCAAGATTGGAATCACGTTTTTGACTTGCTGTTCAGCTTGCAGGGCAGTAAGAATCTCTAGCATCTCTGGTTGTAGGTCTACGGCAAATACCTTGCCATCACCCAAGAGGCGAGCGATCGCTAGACTAAAGTAACCAGTACCAGCACCAATGTCCGCCACTTGATCCCCAGGCTGGAGCTGGAGTAGGTTAATTGCCAGATCTGGTCGCTCCTGAGGTTGACGGGAAAACCGCTCTAGCCAAGCTGCCCCCTGGTGACCCATCACTTGGGCAATTTCCCGCCCTTGATAAAACTTGCCGATGCCATCGGGGCTGTGCCTAGAACGAAACTGATAGGCTGAGCTATTTGGCTCTCTAGTTCGATCTAAGGAAAGATTTGTACCGCTAGCTTGAGCGCCCAGCAGATCAAAGCTGAGTAATAAACTAAATATTAGGCTCAGTATTAAACTTAGAGTAGCTAAAGACTTGATTAAAGTCTGGGAAACAAGTTTCATCTAGAAATTAGCTAAACATCCAGTTTTCTAGGGGAGCTACGCCATTTTCAGTCTGAATAAAATCGATGCCCCGCATTTCTACAATCGGTTCACCTTCGTAATAAACTACCTTCAAGTCATCCCCTTTCTTTTTCACCGATAGCTCTGAGTCGTAGATCTGCTTCAGCACCAGAATTTTGATCGGCGATTGGTTATTGATCTTGAGGTAGGGATCGCCAGGCTTGTAGGTGTGGAGGGTTGGCTCGCGATCGCTGGTGGCATCTGGTTGATCGCCTTCGGCAAATAAGTTATCAATTTCCCCTGGGGCATTACTTTGATCAAGTTCTGCACTAAACTCTATCTCTGGTTCGGGCGCATTTAAATCTGCGTTTAAGGTTGTCATAGGGTACTAAGCAAATTATGACTAGAATTGAGTTTGGATCGGTAAGGCATACTCATAATATGGCATTTTAACCAAATCTGAAAACAACCATGGGCGATCGCTGGACAGCACTGGGATATTACTTGTTAGGGCGCTTACTATTGGCACCAGTAGCAGTGTGGATGATTGCCACGATTGTATTTGGTTTAATGCGGCTGACTCCAGGCGACCCTGTGGATGCGATCTTGGGCAACCGCGCCCCTGAAGTGGTGAAGGATGAACTGCGACAGCAACTGGGTTTAGCTGGTTCCTGGTGGGAGCAGTATTGGCAGTATATGCAGCAACTTGGGCAGTTGGACTTGGGCGAATCTTTGAGCAGTAGAGGGGTAACTGTAAAGTCAATTATTGCCAATTTATTTCCTGCCACCCTAGAACTAACCTTGTATGGTCTGGCGATCGCTCTAGTGATTGGCATGGGTCTGGGAATGATTGCTGCTACCCATCCCCAGTCTAAGTGGGATCTGCTCAGTCGGCTCTACGGCATAGTCAGCTATGCGGTGCCCTTATTTTGGCTGGGAATGCTGCTGCAATTGATTTTTGCTGTGCAGTTGGGCTGGTTCCCCATTGGGGCGCGGTTGCCTCTCCAGGTGACGCCGCCGCCGCCAATCACTGGCTTGTATACCCTGGATGCCTTGCTAGCAGGAGATTTGGGCTTGTGCTTGACTAGCTTGCACCATTTGGCGCTGCCCTGTTTAACTTTGGGAATTGGCATTAGTGGCGTGTTTGAGCGGATTACGCGGATCAATCTCAACCAGACCCTCAACTCTGACTATGTGGAAGCAGCCCGCGCCCGAGGCATCGGCGAATGGCAAATTTTGACTAACCATGGACTACGCAATGCCCTGATCCCGATTATTACGGTGTTTGGGCTCACTTTAGCCGCCCTGTTGGGAGGAGCGGTACTAACTGAAGTGACTTTTTCTTTTCCTGGCTTGGCTAATCGCTTGTTTGAGGCGATTGTGGCGCGGGACTATGGGGTAGTGCAGGGGCTAATTGTATTTTTTGGCGCGATCGTGGTGCTAGTGAGTATTGGTTTAGATTTACTGATTGGTTTAATTGATCCAAGGGTGCGCTATTAACTATCTGTGTTAGATTTAAGCCGCAACAATTTCAACTTCCCCTTCCCATGACTGAAATTAATTGTAAAGAAGCCTGTGTGAATGGCTGCATTCTGGGCGATCGCTGCCCCAACTTAAAATATCTGGCAGAAGCTCGCAAGTTTATTGAAACAACCTCAATGGATCAGATGCTCCAGATTGCGGCAGATCGATTTAATCCTCCTGAGCAAAATTAGGAACCACAACTGCAAATGGGCAACGCCAAATTAGTCAGGTGCTTGGTGCTTATGGGCAGTATGCTGCTGTGGGGCGGTGAAGCGATCGCTGGAGGAGCTTGCTATTTCCAAGGGAGCAATGGTCGGGTCACAGATTTGTCAGCCTTATGTGGGATCACTAAGCCTCAGCCGGGGGTGTTCCGCAGCCCGATCAAACGACGCAAAGGGCGTACTCCCGTGATTGATGTCACCTTTGAAACCGCTAGGGGAAGTCAAACCTATGAAATGATCCTAGATACTGGTGCTAGTGGCACGGTGATTACTGGGGTGATGGCTACAGCCCTGGGAATTAGTCAGGTGGCAGAGGCGCGGATTAATACTGCTAGTGAAAGGGGGGTGCGGGTACCCCTGGGCTATGTCAATCGGATTGAAGTGGCTAGTATTAGCGCCCAGAATATTCTGGTGGCAATTCAACCTGCCCTGGAGATTGGGCTGTTGGGTCATGATTTTTTTGGCGATCTAGAAATTACGGTGAAGCGCGATGTGGTGGAATTTCGCCTGCCGCGTTAGCCTAGGGGTGGCACTTCTGGCTCCGCCGGCTTTTAGCTGTGAATTGGCTTGGCGCGATCGAGTGCAGCAGCTCACCGCCAAGGTTCAGGGGGAAGGCGCCGCGATCGCGGTGGTAGCTGCCCACAGTAAAGTTGGATCACCCTGGTTAATCAATCTGGCGGGCGATCGCTATTTTGTCCCAGCCTCTTTGGTCAAATTGTTCACTACAGCAGCAGCGTTGGAGCTATTCCAGCCAGATTTTCGGATTAGCACCAGGCTATGGGGTAGCGGCGTAAACAACGGTCGAGTCGATCGACTCATCCTTGAAGGTAATGGCGATCCAAGTTTTAACTCAGCCCAGTTGCGGCGGTTAGTTCAGCAATTAACTCAAGCAGGGATCAAGCGAGTAGGCACAATTCAACTGCGCGATCGCTTGGCAGCCCAGTTACCCTCAGGTTGGGAATGGCAGGATTTAGTGGCAGAATATGGTGCTGTTCCCCATGGGTTAGTGATCAATTTCAATGCCCTGGCTTGGCAAGTACAACCAGGCAAGCATTTAGGCGATCGGGTGATCTTTCGGTGGCAAACCCCAGAATTAGCCACAGGTTGGCAGGTAGAGAATCGAGCGCTGACAGTTGAGCAAGGGGGGCAGATTGAGGTAGAGCGCCAGTTGGATCAGCCCAAATTGACTATTACTGGGTCATTAGCCTTAAATGACGGGGGAGAGCAGGGTGCTACCGTGGTGCTTGATCCTAGAGCAAATTTTCAGGGCCATCTAGAATTAGAGTTAAAACGACAGGGAATCTGGTTAGAAAGTGAGTTGGCTCCCCAGCCAGAACCGAACTCCAAGCACCCCCCAGAGCAAATTTTAGCCGTGGTGTATTCTCCCCGCCTTAAAGAACTGGTGTCTACCAC
>JANRLH010000115.1:0-15047 GCA_033762795.1 Pseudanabaenaceae cyanobacterium bins.68 | reverse complement strand
TTTCTAGTCTGAGTTCTCCTTAGCCTAAGCTCTGCTTGATCTGTGTGAGCGATCGCGCAAACATTCTTTATATTGGAAAAAGGGAGTTAGAGACCCACACCTCACTTAAAACCAGGGTTTTAGATCACGTTTGTCTAAGTCTCTAGTATGACTATCCGTAATCCCTGTAAAGGGGATTTGCTCTGACTAGCTAGCCCTAACCCTTTAACCCAGTGGTCGCAACTCGCTAGGTTTTTGGGGGATTTGCTCTGACTGGCTAGTCCTAACCCTTTAACCCAGTGGTCGCAACTCCCCGCAGCAACTGCTTTTGGGCGATCGCAAACAACAACATAATCGGCAAGGTGGCAATTACCACGGCTGCCATCAACAGAGACCAATCGGCGGTGTAGAGTTCCTGAAAACCTGCCAAAATGATCTGGACGGTACGCAATTCCGGCTTAGAAGTAAAAATCAAGGGTTTAAATAGATCATTCCATTCACCAATAAAGGTAAACAGAAATAAAGTCGCCAAAGCGGGGCGGCAGAGGGGCAGAATTACCTGTACTAATACCTGGAAGCGATTCGCTCCATCCAACATAGCTGCTTCTTCTAGCTCAATCGGAATGGTTTGAATATATTGCCGCAATAAAAAGATGCCAAACCCATTGGCTGCTGTGGGCAGAATTAACGCCCCGTAGGTATTGATCAAATGACCAAACTTTAAAATCCAAAATATGGGAATCACCAACAACTGAAATGGAATGATTAAAGTGGCAATTACCAGTAATAGCATTGCATTTTTACCCCAAAATTCTAGTCTCGCCAGGGCATAGCCTGCTAAAGCCGAAGTCATAATCTGGAGGGCGGTGACCGCGATCGCTACTAGGGTAGAATTAGCAAACCCCAGGGCAAAATCTGCCTGTGACCAAGCCTTGAAATAGTTTGACCAGCTTAAGCTGGCGGGCAATAGGGAGCTACTGGGACGGTAATCACTGGGAGCAAAACTAGTGAGCAGCACAAAAATCAGCGGAAACACCACTACAAAAGCGCCAATTACTAAGGCGATCGCGATCAATTTTTTCCCCAGTTCAAATTTGATCAATGGGCTATGCCTCGCAGGTTAATAATTTTAATGAAGGAAAGTTAAGCTGGCTTGGATTGGTGACCCTGCCTAAGCTATCGTGACTGAAGATAAGAAATCACCTTTTCCCTATTATTCATCACTATTTGGAGAACAATCTCATATGTCAGAAGAAAATCAAGCAGAAGTGCAAGCCAACAACACCAAACCCTCTGGCAAGACTCCCTTGTGGCTGGGCAGCACTGGTGGACTACTCTCCGCTGCCTATCGGGAAGAAAAATACTTGATCGCCTGGAACAGCCCCAAGGAGCAGGTATTTGAAATGCCAACTGGCGGCGCTGCAACCATGCACAGTGGTGACAATATGCTGTACTTTGCCAAAAAAGAACAAGCCCTAGCCCTAGGTCGTCAACTCCGCACCTATAAGATCAACAATTATAAAGTTTGGCGCGAATTCCCTAACGGCGATCAAGTTTACTTGCATCCTGCGGATGGCGTGTTCCCTGAAAAAGTCAACCAAGGTCGTCAAGCGGTGAATAGCGTTAGTCGCAAAATTGGTGATAACCCCAACCCAATCAGCGTGAAGTTTACGGGCAAGGCTACCCACGAAGTTTAAGCTTGAGCTTTTAATATAATTCTCCTGCCCCAGGATCTAGCCCCTTGGGGTTTTTTGTTTTATTGCCCTTTCTAAATAAGCTCAGGACTTACGCAAAGGTGATCTAAAACCCTAGCTTTGACTGGGGTGTGGGGCTACGCCCCACTTGAGGACTTTGCCCTCAAACTCCCTTTTTACAAAAGTTCCTAACTTAGGCTGCGTAAGTCCTGAAGCTTAAAACTATCCCTGTGCCTGCCGCACTATTTGCCCTACTACGGTGAGCGCTCCATAACTCACCCCTGCCGTCCCTTCACCTGGATGGGTACAGTCTCCTACTAACCAAACACGAGGAATTGGCGTGCGATTGGGGATGCCGAAAGGGCCAAAAGTACCCACCCGCATACCTAAGCCCCCTACCTGCCCGCCGGCTCTAGCGGTGTATCTGGCAAAGGTTTGGGGCGTGCCTGCTTCTTGGTGTCGAATGTGATTTTCTAGGTCAAAATACTTACCTAACTGGGCGATCGCTCTTTGGGTTTCCTGTTGTTTGAGTTCGCCATAGTTGGGACAGTTAGCCCATTTACTGGTCTCGGTAAATTCAGAGGCAGTAATGGTAGCTTGACCGGCAGGAGCGCGACCATCCCCAGGCTTGCTGACGGAGACAAACAGGGAGCGGCCACCATCGGCTTCTAAAAACTGCAAATGGGGAGGGCAGCCAGTTGGAATAGCAGCTTGATCTACACCAAGATAGACCACAAAGGCGACCGAGGGCGGTGGTAACTTGGCTAAGCGATCGCCGTAGGGACTAGATTTACCCAATAATTCATGCAGATTTTGCAGGGGGACATTGGCAATCACCTGGTCGGTGGTCTGGCAAAAACTAGCCTGGGTGCGCAGGTCAGTAATTTGCAGACGATGGGCTACCTTGGGCGCGATCGCCGGATCTAGCTGTTGCACCAAATGCCTGTAGTAAATTTTGCCCCCATATTTCGCCAGGGCAGCTAACAAAGCATCAGTCAAGGTCTGCATCCTGCCTTGCAAATGGTATAGGCCCAGGGGAGCTTGGGATACTGCCAGTGCGGTTGCTCCATACAAAAGCGCCGTCTCTGCCGCATTTACCTGGGAATAGAGTTTGAGTTGCAAATCTAAAAATGTGCGGAGGCGGCGATCGCCTGCCAAACCAAACCCCCGCAGGGCATCTCCTACCGTGGCAAAGGTATAGGGCATGGTGGTCAGGGTGTCGGGGCGGAGGGCTTTAATTAATTGGATCAAGTCGCCCCAACTGCGCGGTGGCAATACGGGGAATCGCTGATGAAACCGCCAACTAGGGGCAAATAGCTCTTGCATGAACTGCCAAAAGGGTTCGCTGCCTGGAAACTGCCGTTGCCTTTCCTGTTGCCAAGCGATCGGGTCATGCCACACGGAAATGGGTTGACTTTCCCCAGGTAAAAATACGGCACAGGCGGGATCGCATAGGGTGGCAGCAGGTAGGTCAACCCCTAGTTCCGTAAAGATCTGGTGATGAATGCCCCCTGGCTCTAGGCCTGCAACTTGGGTCGCACCCACATCAAACCAAAAGCCCCGCCGTTGAAAACTAGAAGCACATCCACCAGCAATCGCTGCCTGCTCATACACTGACACTTCATAGCCGCGCTTTGCCAGTAGAGCTGCTGCGGTCAGCCCCCCAATACCTGCGCCAATCACGGAAATTTTAGTTCGAGTATGCAAAATTTTTATGGTCTAATTAGAACTAATGAATTACAACACAGGGCTTAGGCAAATTTGAACTCAAGGCTTGATTTTGATTAGGGTGTGGGGCATAGCCCTCAAACTCTATTTTTCCAATAGTCACCCTATCAAACTGCGTAAGTCCTGAACTTATAAAAAAAGCTGTTAAGCAACCTCTTACTAGGTTATGGTCGTAAACCAATCAGGCTTGAAAATCTACGCCTTAAACAGGTTAATAAAAGTTTACACAATTATATCCAAGAAATTCCTCCGCACTCAAATATGGACATCAGGCTCATCAATATTGGTTTTGGCAACATCGTGGCAGCAGGGCGGGTAATTGCGATCGTCAGTCCTGAATCAGCGCCGATCAAGCGAATTATTACGGAGGCGAGGGAAAAGGGCCGCCTAGTTGATGCCACCTACGGCAGACGCACCAGGGCGGTGATTATTACCGATTCTGATCACATTATTCTCTCGGCAATTCAACCCGAAACCTTGGCAAATCGCTTTATTATTAGCAAAGAATCTCTGACGGAATAAAACTTTGGCGGCAAAATCAGGCAAATTAGTGGTGATTACTGGGCCTAGTGGCGTGGGCAAGGGAACTTTAATTAAGGCATTTCTCCAGAGCGATCGCCCCGAAATTGTATTCTCCATCTCTGCTACTACCCGCACTCCTAGACCAGGGGAAGTTGAGGGACGCGAATACTATTTTCTCAGTCGCAGCCAGTTTGAAGGAAAGATCCGCGCAGGTGAGTTTTTAGAATGGGCGGAATATGCAGGTAACTTCTATGGCACCCTGAAGCAGCCTGTAGAGCAAGCGATCGCCCAGGGTAAAATCGTTCTACTAGAAATTGAACTCGCCGGCGCTAGACAGGTAGCCCAAAATTATCCCCAAGCCCAAAAGATTTTCATTGCCCCCCCTAGTCTGGAGGTGCTGGCCCAGAGACTAGCCCAGCGAGGTTCAGAAACTGAAAGCGCGATCGCTAAACGCCTAGAACAAGCCCAAGTTGAGTTGGCGGCTCAAGCCGAGTTTGATCTAGTAATCATCAACGATCGCTTAGAAACAGCCCTCACCCAGTTAAGTCAAGCAATTTTTCCCTCTGCTTCACCTCAAGCCCAGATTGCTCTGGCTGCCTTTATTGCTATTTTTATTGCGGAATTGGGCGACAAGACCCAACTCACTACCCTTACCCTGGCTGCCGAATCCCACAATCCCCTAATCGTGTTTTTAGGGGTAGCGATCGCCCTGGTCAGTACTAGTCTTTTGGGGGTGGTGGCTGGCAAATGGCTAGGGCAAAAAATTCCGCCTCAACTGCTCAATAGCCTAGCAGGAGTGGTCTTTCTCTTGCTTTCGCTCAAGCTCCTATGGGAAATTGTGCTTGCTCATTGATAACGCTCCAAAAAATCTAGAGCTTGATTACGCAGATCATAGTAGTCTTTGGATTCTCGTAGGGCATGGCGATCGCGCGGACGAGGCAAGGGAATCTCCAAAATCTGACCAATGGTAGCACTAGGGCCATTAGTCATCATTACCACGCGATCAGACATAAAAATCGCTTCATCCACATCATGAGTGATCATCATCACGGCTTGAGGATGCCGACCCCAAATTTCCAGCACATCCTGTTGCAACTTAGGGCGGGTCAAGGCATCTAAAGCACCAAAGGGTTCATCCAACAGCAGCATCTTAGGGCGGGTAGACAAGGCGCGCGCCACTCCCACCCGTTGCTTCATCCCCCCCGAAAGTTCTCCAGGGAACTTGTCTGCTGCTGCCGTTAGTTTGACCATCTCGATATGCTCATTCACAATTTCCACCTTTTCTGCATGACTGGCAGACTTAAATACTTCATCCACAGCCATACGAATATTCTCGCGCACCGTCAGCCAAGGCAATAGAGCGTAGCCCTGAAACACCATCATCCGCTCCGAACCAGGCTTGCGAATGGTTTTGCCTTCTAGGGTGACCAAACCAGAGGTAGCTTTCTCTAACCCGGCGACAATCCGCATCAGAGTTGATTTACCACAGCCAGAATGCCCAATCACCGAAACATACTCCTGCTTGCCAATTGCCATATCTATGCCATTCAGTACCACAAACTTGCTTCCATCTGGCTTTGGGTACTGCTTCACCACATTTTCAATCGTCAGAAAAGGCTGAGGAACAGATGGATAAAAGCTGCTGGGGTTGCTCGATTGGATCTTGGGTATCATCAAAATCTCCTAAGTAGTTGTGTCAAAGTAAAGTTAAAACCTAAGCTGAAAATTTTTCCAAGACTCACGGTGGGGCTGCGCCCTGACCCTTTAGCATCTTCTTAGAATTTATGAGAAGAAAAAAGATTGGGGACTGTTAGCACGAATTGGGAAGCTCTGAAGATAACCAACTGGATCGCTGGGATCGAAAGATTTGCCGTCAATAAAGGCACTGCTAGGCTCAATTTTATAATCCTCTGACGGACAAAGAATATCCATCTCGGCAGCAATTTCACGATACAAGTCGGTACGCCAGCCTTGACGGGCAATTTCCTCTGCCTTTTGAGGAAATTCTGGAATCTGCCCCCATCGGGCTGCTTGGGTGATCAGCCAGAGGCTTTGGGACTGCCAGAGAAAGGTAGAATGGTCATGGACAACAGTTGAAGTGGGTAGATCATAAAATAAGGTAGTTTCGGCACTGTCGATTATGCGATCCTGCTGGTCAAAGCCGCCATAGTTAAAGTTGCCCACAATGCCAGGTCGAGTATATTTGGGGCTTGCGCCGGTAAAAGAGCGCTGGGAAATAATCCTAGCTACCTCTTCGCGATTGGCAGGGTTGCCGCAATATTGGCAGGCTTCAATCATCGCTTTTACCAACGAACGATAGGTTTTGGGATAATTTTGAATGAAGGATTCCCCCAGGGCTAGGACACGATCAGGATGTCCCTGCCAGATTTCCCGTCCTTGGATAAAGGTAAAGCCAATGCCTTCATTGCCAGAAATGGCACGGGTATTCCAGGGTTCAGCTACCATGTAGGCCTGCATCGATCCAATCCTTGTATTGCTAACCATTTGGGGCGGTGGCGTAATGATCAATCGCAACTGCTTGAGAGGGTCGATTCCCACGGCAGCGAGCAAGTAGCGGGTAAAGTATTCGTAGATTGAAGAACTCAGCACTACTGCCCAGACTCGATCCTCTGGGCGTGAGCGTTGCCAGTAGTTGCGTAAATCTTCGCCAAAAGCTGACAAGTTGCCGTCATAGCTATGCCAAGGTCTGATACCTGCCTCCCAGAGTTGGCGATTCATAGTGAGGGCATTACCATGGCGATGAATAGTCATGGCAGCGCATAGGGGGAACTGTCTTGCTCCTTCTGCGCCAGTGCGAGCATTAGTAACAGCCCCAGATACTACGGGTGAAGCATCTAAGCGACCAAAAATAATCCCATCACGGGAATTGCCCCAACTGGCTTCACGACTGAGAGTGACCTTGAGACCATATTTATGGAAAAAGCCCTTTTGCCAAGCGATCGCGAAGGGGGCGCAATCATTCACGGGTACATAGCCGATGGTGAGGTTGGGTTTCTCTAGGGTGGTAGGATCGATAACCGGCTCTAGATCTAGAACGCCTGAGGTTAAGGGATTGCGAGATAATTGAGGACTACAGCTAGAGAAAGCGATCGCTGAAGTGGTAGCACCTAGGCCTTGAAGAAAAGCCCTTCTGGTCTGCGGTCTAGACATGCAAGCCTCCTGATTTTAAGAGCGCGCGGGTCGGCGGGTAAATACCGTCTGTAGTTTAGCAAGGGCGTAATCCAAAATTAGTCCTGTTACGCCAATCACAAATACTGCTAAAAATACTGAACTCACATTCAAGCGGTTCCACTCGTCCCAGACAAAGAAGCCAATGCCAATGCCGCCAGTCAGCATTTCTACTGCCACAATCACCAACCAGGCAATGCCCAAGCTAATGCGCAGTCCAGTGAAGATGTAGGGCAAACTGGCAGGCAGGATCACTTTGAGCAGTTGTTTCCAGCGGGGCATTTCTAATACCTGTGCCACTTCTAGGTATTCTCTGGGCACATTACTCACCCCTTCAGCAGTGTTGATGATCGTAGACCAGAGAGAGGTAATAAATATTACAAAAATAGCTGATGGCTCAGCTGCATTAAAAATGGCTAGAGCGATCGGCAGCCATACCAGGGGTGAGACTGGCTTAAATACTTGAATCAGGGGATTAAAGGCTAACCAAGCATAGCGGGATAAGCCGATCCAGACCCCCAGGGGGATCGCCACCACTGCCCCTAGCAAAAAACCAACACAAACTCGTCGCAAACTAGCTAACAGTAGCCATCCTAGCCCAATATCTCCAGGGCCGCGATCGTAAAAGGGATTCAAGATAAAGTCTAGGTTTTTTACCAGTGCTTCTGGGGGCGTGGGCATCATCTCTTGACGGAAGAGAGCAATTACCCACCACACTGCAATCACCCCAGCAAATCCAGCTATGGGCAGAAGAACATTAGCTTGGAGTAAAGCGCGAATATATCTGACCAGGACATTCGTAAGTGTAACTAGAATTATTAAAATCATCTTTAGCGGACTTACGCATAATTCGTCTACTTTAGACCATTGCAACCCAAGCAGGCAAGTCAAGCCCTGACTTTGGCTGATGATTACTTAAAATCTGGCATGATTTAACCCATGCTTGGATATCTGCCTTAGGTGAGTTCGACAGAATTTTAAGCTATCAAATTACGGAAAAATTCGCGGTTCTGCTTTATCCCTATACTGCACTTGCTTTAGCCATGGCAGGGTCAGCATAGGATCGAATCGATGTAGGTAGAGGTACCACAGGCTGACCAGAATTGTGATCAGGGTCACCCCTAGCCCTAACCACTCTGCCTTGGTACCGCCGTAGTGCAAAGTAATTTCGTGCTTGCCAGGAGTGAGATCGAGGGTAATCTGACCCTCAGAATTGGCTTGGAGTGGGTAGCTCTTGCCATCCAGTTCGATGCCCCAGCCAGGATAGGCCAACATCCGCAAGGTGATTTGGTAATTTTGGTCGCCATTGGCAGAATCTACAAAAAATTGGCGATCGCCAAACTGCCAGCGGGAAATTAGAACCTTGCCTTGATCGCCCTGATCAAGGGCAACTCTGGGATAATTGCGTCCCTGGGGAGGTAAGTTAAGGGTGGCAAGACGGGGGCGGTATTCGGGTACGTCACCCAAGGCTAGTCCTTCAGGATAGATCCAATGCCAACCGCCAAAGATTTTTTCGGCCTGGGCTTCGGTGTTGGGTTCTAGGGGAAAGTTTTTCTGCTCGGCTAGTTGGCTAAATTGTTGCACTAAACCAGGGTCAAAGTAGGCGCGATTCAAGACTGCTTGGGTTTGCCAAAGGCTGGTACTGAGTGCGACCGCTACTAGCACAAATTTAACTTGGTTAAACTTGGCAACTTGATCGAGCAAATAGCCCAATAATAACGGCAATGAAATTACTAAAATATGAAACCACCGCCAGGAGAACTGAATCCGATTCAAGACTGCTACCTGGTGATAAATCCAGCCGCCCAGATCGGTCATCATCACCAGGGCAATTACACTCACACCTAACCAAAATTTCCAAGGCACAGCCTTGGGCGATCGCCACTTTAGCCCAACCAGACTGATGATCACTAGGCTTACTGACCACCACCAAAACAGAATTAAGCCCGATCCTGTTTCAAACCAATGGGTAGGCAATCGGGGGGCAAACTGGAGCAGACCATCTAGCATTAACCTACCCTGGGCTTGATATTCTAAGGATTCGGTTAGAGAAGCAATGTTTACCAGCTTTTGATCCAAAACTACGGGGAGAATAAAAAAACTAGTCCAGCCCCACCCGAGCAGGATACCAGTAGCACACTTTTGCAAATTCAGGCGGCAGCTTTGCCAATCTTGGCTAGCTAAAATAGGCTTGAGCGCGTAAATCAGCGTAAACAACAGTAGAGTAGGCAAGTGGGAAAGCACCAACAGACCATAGGCGATCGCTAAACTGACCACCCTCAAGAAATTACCAGGCTGCTCGATCACTTTCTGGCTGGCAAGTAAAATCCAGGGAATCCAGCTAATTGCCCAAACTTCTCCTAAAGCCCCCCGATGATAAATATCTAGCAAAAAGTAGGGACTGGTCATCCCCAGTTCGGCTACTAACAAGGCTAACCCTGCCCCCCAAAAATACCTAGCATAGAGATAAAGCCCCGCCCCTAGGGTAGCGATCGCTAACATCATGCTAGCTAATAAAGAGCCAGGCATATCTAGTCCCAGTAATCGAAAAGGCAAGGTCATCACCATGCACATGGGCGGGTAAAACTCAAAAGTAGGATTACCAAAGCCAAAATTAGAAAACTCTAACCATTTGGGATAAAACTGCCCCCCTAAAAATTGACGCTGGTATTGAAATGCCCAACTGAGGTTAAATTGAGTGGAATGGGTCATAGGATAGCTGTTTTGCACCATGGGTAGGGACAAATACAGTGCTACTAGGGCGATCGCTGCCATGGGGACTAGATAACCAACTAGGCGTTTGACCTGTAAACTCCAAGTGACCTGCAAGATCAATCCTCCACACAACTACCAACTTTGAACATCTTAGACAACTTTTTCGATACACTGACTGTGGATTTGGCTAAGTAGATAGGCATATGTAAACTAAAGATAGCGAAGGGTCGCAGAGTGCAGCCGCGCCATGGGTTTTAGAAAACTACTTATTGTGCATTTGCATATCTGCAACACCTAAAATTAGAATTTTGCTGAATGCTACTCACTGCAATCGACTCTCTAGGCACCATGGAAATCAAAATTAAGGATCTACGTTTAGATAGCGCTCTACTAATTCCCACTGGGATCTTGTTGATTGGCTTTTTTAGTTTGGGTCGCTATTTGCGAATTTTAGAGGTTGGCCAGGGCTTCCGGGCAGTATGGTTGGCGGTAGCGCTGATCTGCTTAAGCTCCATCTGGACATTACCGATTAATTTAGGGGGCTTGGTAGGCGGGCTCATATTAGTAGGAATTAGCTTCTGGCAGTTTGGTCTGGTGTCTGGATTGATTACCCTAGTGGCAGCGATCGCTTACTTAGTAATTGCCTTGGATGACATCAAGCCCCAAGCCCAGGTTCTGACGCTCAAGCCCTATGAGTGGCTAGCTGTGTTGGTGATTATCGGCCTAGCCCTAGGGATTGGCTTAGGCATTGCCCATACTTTTAGCGGCTGGCTAGGAGGCTTCACCCTGGGGATCTGTGGCGGCGCGATCGCTACTATCGGGTTCCAGATTCAGCAATCCGAACTCAAATATAGGCAAATTGCGCTTACCACTGGTATTAGTGTGTTGATCAGTCTAGGCTTGGGGCTACTACAAGCCAGTTTGACCTACTTCCCTACTGCTGCCACTTGATTCTTGTCACATTTTTGTTAAACCAGCCCCATGAGATCCCTTGTCAACAATTTCTCTGAAAAAATCATCACCTTCAAATACTTCGGCGCGATCGCTTACAGCCTGGGATTTGGCTTAGTCACTTTCATTGCCTACTACACCTACTTTAATCACTACGATTTTCCCCAAGACTACTTTTGGGATGAGCAGTACCATATTCCCAGCGCCCAGAAATATCTGAATGGGGTGTTCTTTATGGAGCCGCATCCGCCTCTAGGCAAAATGTTGATTGCCCTGGGCGAAAAACTATTCCATGCCAATCCTGCCTTTGATCAATACCGCGATACGGATTTTGCTGGCAATGTCACTACTCCAGAAGGGTTTTCCTTTACTGGCTATCGGTTTTTCCCTGCCCTCGCTGCTTGGCTAACTGCCCCTGTGATGTTCGGTATTTTCCTAGTAATTAGCAAAAACCTAATTGCTGGCTTGCTGCTCAGTAGTCTCTACCTGTTTGACAACGCTCTGATTGTGCATAATCGCGGTGCCATGCTAGACGGAATCTTGCTGTTTTTCACTTGCTCTAGCATTTTGGCTTTTTTGCTGGTGTTGCAATGGCGCGATCGACCCGTAAAATTTGCGATCGCTGCCATACTTTATGGCTTTTACTTTGCCCTGGCGGTAGATACTAAGGCAACCGGTTTGATTTTACTGCTGTTAATTCCGGCGGTGCTTTGGCAGATTTGGCGCGATCGCAACCTATCCCTTAAATTTCTGCTATTTTCCCTGATTCCCTTTGCCATTACCTTCTGTGTGGTCTGGCAAGTGCATTTCAGCCTAGCTACGCAAATTAGTCCCAACCTCAGCAATCAGGGCTACTTTGATGTGTCTAGCGACTATCGCCAAGTCCTAGAAGCTAAAGCCACCAATGATCCTGTGCTGTTTCCCATGATGCTGCGCGAGTCCCTTGCCTACATCCCCAACTACAATGCCAACGTTCCAAAGCTAGATATGTGTAGCCTCAAAGATGGGGGTAGCCCCGCATTCTTATGGCCGTTTGGCGCCCGCACCCTCAACTATCGCTGGGAAACTGCCGATGGTTTTCAATATCGCTACTTATATCTCCAATCCAACCCCATTGGCTGGTCAGCAGGTCTATTGGGCATTCTGCTCTGTACGGTATTGGTGCTGGCTGCCCCCTTAATTCCCCAGGGCGATCGCACTCCCAACCTGTTTTTAATGTGTACATTCCTGGCTCTCTATCTGGGCTACATGGTAGTAATGCTGACAATCAAACGCACCATGTACCTCTATCACTACTTCCCGCCCCTAATTTTTAGCTATATTTTGTTTGGCATCTCTACCACAGCGATCGCTCAAATTAACGGCAAAGCCATTAGCACCAAATTCAAACTCACCACCCTCGCCATCTTCGCCCTCGGCATTTTTCTAGCCTTTCAGTTTTATCGCCCCCTCACCTACTACGAACCAATTACCGATGTGGGCTTCCGCAAACGCGCCATCTTCCCGCTCTGGAACCTCAAATGTATCAACTGCGAATATAACAACTGGATTTGGACAGCCCGCGAACCCGCCGAAGAAAAATAATCAAAAACATCCTCCATTGCCTCAAACACGGCACCCAAAACAGTAACGATCTACCACCCCCACCAAGCGCCTGAAATTCTAGACCAGCCGGCTCAACTACTTACTCCCCCCCCTTTGCCACCCTGCTACAACTTACTACCACCCAGTTGTTTGCCTGGCTTTCCGACTAAAACCCTGGAGTCAGCCAAAAATACCAGTAACTTTTCCCCATCTTTGGGTAAAATTCAAAGCGCATAGACATTACCCCGCGGCTAAGCAACCCAACTTTCCAGCCCAAATTCTGAGAGACAAAATCCCATGTCAAACCGTGAAGCCAGAAAAATCAACCAATTCTTTGCTAACTTCATCGCCAAACTCAGAAAATGGCTCAATCAAATTGGTAGCCCCTTCCGCATCAGCCGCCGCTTTGTCCGCTCCCTCTTCAACCAGAGCCGCCGCCCAGGCTCCAGTCAAGCTGGTTTTGTACTGCCCACGGTTGTTTTAGTTACCACAGTCGTCACCCTCCTCACTGTTACTTTAGTCACCAGATCCGCAGACCGCGCCCGTACTGCGGTCAATGCCAGAGTAGAACAAGCCTCCCGCATCGCCGCCACTCCCCTCATAGACCGCGCCCGCGTCAAAATTGAGCAGCTAATCAACGATGACACCCTACCCAAGGGTATTCCCAGCGACATTGAATTATTTAATGTAATTTCAGACCGCAACAACACTACTGCCCTCTACACCTTTGGCGATGAAACCCGTCTGCAATTGTTTGATGGCAGCGATACTGCTATTCCTGCCACCGAACCCGCCACCGCAACTGCCCGCCGCACCTCTCGTACTGCCTGGCGGGTAGGTCTAGATACCGATGGTAACGGTAAGCTCGATACTTTTGGTTTATACAGCATCATTTTCCGTAAGCAAGATCCCAATGCCGCCGCTAGTGTCTTAGGTGCAAAAGCTGCCCCCATGGCAGAAGGTGCCCTCGGAGCCAACTGTGTCGCTGCTGACCTGGCTGGTTCAGTTGCGGGTGGAGCCGCCGACTGGTATGCCCAACCTGGCAGATTGAGTAAGAGCTTCTTTGTCCACGCCGTCACCATCCCCATCACTGATCAAGCCCTCGCCGATGGTATTGCCAACAGCACCATTCCCAACGATGGTAGCTACGAAGCCTACACTGGTGTTCCTTCTTTTGCTGCCCTAGAGTTACAACAAGATCGTTTCTTCAAGTCCCAAAACCCTAACGCAGTTTGGTTTGACGGCGATGTGGAAATCTACAGTCGCTCTTCGCTCAAAATCAATGGCCGGATAGTAGCTGGTGGCAACCTGCTAGTTGCTCCCGATGCCAGCGTTCCGAAAGAGTTCTATCAAGTTAGCGATCCCTTCTCCTGCTTCTACGAAGAAGACAACTCCAAAATCATTGTGGCGGGTAATGTAGTGGATGGGGACACCTTTGCGACCGGTGCTGCCAGCACTGCTAACACGGCTGTTAGAGTTGACCTATTCAGGGGCAAAGAAATCCCGCCTAACCAAGCTCTTACCTCTCCTGTAGCGATCGCGGCTGGACCAACCTACATCAATGCCGATAATCGCAGTGTAGAAGAATCTGGCACTAGTATGGTCTTAAACGAAAATGCCTTTGAAAAGCGCTTCAACGCTGTACTCAAAGCTGCTCTCGAAATTGATACCGCCGATACTAGCTCTGACAAAACCACTCGACCCCGTGAAGTATTCGATGCCACAGAAGGTGGAGTGAGCATCAAGGATGCCTACAGCACCTATATTCGCCAGCGTCTGCGCAAAGTACCATTCAAAGAAGTTCCCTTTGGGCTTAACGGTGGTGTTGATGGCGATGTTTACGCACCTTTTGCTAGCACTAACCTGGCTGAGCTCACCACTAAAACTAAACTTCCAGATGAGCCTGGTTATGATCCACTTACACAAAACTACACCACCACCCTTAGGGATGAACTGTTTACCGCAGTCAACAGCGGTGGCACTCGCCAAGAACGCAAGCTCAAACTAGAGTGGTCTCTGCCCCTAGTTCCCAGTGCTTCTCCCCTCCAACCCTACAATGACGACTTCCAAAACCCTGGGGGCTTTGTTCCTGCTACTGCTACCAAAGCTGTTAATCTCAAAGCCCTAGCCGCCAATAAAGGCTTCCTGACTGCCACCTCAGATGAAGAGCGCAAAGCCAAAGGGGTAGAGCAGTTTATTGGCGATCGCATCCTCGTAGGCAACAACCTGCCTAATCGTTGGCTGAAAAAGCTAGATGCTTCTGGTAGCACCTTTGAATACGCTTCAGACCGCAACAAATTCTTCTGGGCGGGTGGAGCCAACACCAACACTGTCCTATGGGATGACCCCGCTACCGAACCCCGCTATCGCATCACCCAAGCCACTCCCTTCCCTGACCTCGGCAACATCGCCCGTGATGCTTCTTGGGAGTATCAAGCAGCCCAAGATCCGAGCTTGCCTCCCTATCCCAAAAATAGCGGCTCTAGCAATCCCACTTTCACCCCAATTACCGGTGGGCTGAGGGTAGTTACTGGCTCTGGCATCTATTCTCGTGAAACTGCTCGCACTTTCTTGCCTGCCCCCACCGTAGAGCAGGGACGAACTGCACCCGCTCCCTACAACAACAATGACCGCAGGTTAATTGTCTGGTCAGATGCTAACCCCATGACTGGAGCAGTGGCTTGG
>JANRLH010000114.1:0-29281 GCA_033762795.1 Pseudanabaenaceae cyanobacterium bins.68 | reverse complement strand
GGTGTACCGCTAGTATTGGTGCATGGTTTTGGCGCTGCTATTGGCCATTGGCGCAAAAATATTCCCGTGCTGGCAGCAGCAGGCTATCAGGTGTGGGCGATCGATCTCTTGGGCTTTGGGCGATCGCATAAGCCAACCCTTGACTATTCCCTAGAACTCTGGCAAGAGCTACTCACGGAGTTTGCCCAAGCCCATATTTCTGGGGCTTCAGTGTGGGTAGGTAATTCAATCGGCGGCTTGCTCTGCTTGATGATGGCTGCCAATCAGCCTGAATTGGTGCGCGGGGCAGTGCTGCTGAATGCTGCCGGCGGCTTGAACCATCGGGCGGGAGAGCTTAATCCTCTGCTGAGTTTAATTTTGGGTGGTTTTACCCGCTTGGCAGGCGCGCCTGGGATTGGCAAGGTGATTTTTGATCAGATTCGGCGGCGATCGCAAATTAAAAAGACTTTAGAACAGGTCTATTGTGACCGAACCGCCATTACCGAAGAGTTGGTAGAAATTTTGTATCAACCTGCCTGTGACCCCAATGCGGCAGCCGTGTTTGCCAAAATTCTAACTGCGCCTGCGGGCCCTAGACCAGAAGAATTATTGCCCCGAGTAGCATCACCGCTGTTGGTGATTTGGGGCGAAGCTGATCCTTGGACACCGATCAAAGGGGCAAAGATCTATCAAGACCAGGCAGGCAGACTACCCTTAGAATTTCTAGGGATTCCCCAAGCTGGTCACTGTCCCCATGACGAACGTCCAGAAGTGGTTAATCAGGCAATCTTAACTTGGCTAGGGAGATTATAAATGACTGAATCAGCAATGGCCTCCATGTATCAGTATCGGGTGAGTCGCATTTGGCAAGACTTGAGCGCTCAGGGTAAGCAGAATGGCAGTTTAAAGATTGAAGATTTACAGCATCTAGATCAATATCACTACTTGGGTACAGCAGCGATCGCCCAAGCGGCAAAATACCTACAACTAACTGCTGCTAGTCAGGTACTAGATATTGGCTCAGGTGTAGGCGGCACGGCTAGATATTTGGCTGCCCATTATGGTTGTAAGGTGACTGCCCTAGAATTACAGGAGCATTTACACGCAGCAGGGCTAGAGTTGACGCAGCGGTGTGGCTTAGATCATTTGGTACAAGAAGTAAATGGCGATATCTTGGAATTTGAACCAGGAGATGCCAAGTTTAATGCCTGGATTTCTTTGCTGGTGTTTCTGCACATTGGCGATCGCGCCAAGTTATTTGCTAAGTCTAGGGCAGTGCTGCAGCCTGGCGGCAGGTTTTACATTGAGGACTATTTTCAACGCCGCGATTTAACCGAAAGTGATCTTGACATCCTGGAACATACGGTGGCTTGTCCTTACTTGCCTAGCCGCGATCGCTACCTGGCTGATCTCCAAGCAGCCGGCTATGAGCAGATTGAATTTGAAGATGTGACCGATCTCTGGCAGCCCTGGGTGCAGCATCGGCTTGAGCAGTTTGTCGCCAACCAAGCCAAATACGAAAGTCTCCATGGTGCGGCAATGGTAGCAGCCCAAACTAAATTTTATGGCGCGATCGCTGAGTTATACCAAGCAGGCAATGTCGGCGGTGCCAGAATTTGGGGACGTTGTGGGGCTGAACCAATCTGATTAGTTTTGGTAATATTTAACATAACTTGATGTAAACTATTGGTAGCTATCAATCAAAACTATGTTCACCCAAGCTCCCCCTACCTCCAAACTACCCCAAGATCTATTTGCTGCGATCGCTGCTCTCAAGCAAGAAATGAACGCGGTAATTTTGGCGCACTACTATCAAGATCCAGATATTCAAGACATTGCCGACTACATTGGTGATTCTTTGGGGTTATCCCGCCAGGCTGCCAGTACCGATGCCGATGTCATTTTGTTTGCCGGCGTACATTTCATGGCGGAGACCGCCAAGATTTTGAATCCTGACAAATTAGTGTTGCTACCCGATCTAGAGGCTGGTTGTTCCTTAGCAGATAGCTGCCCCCCCGATCGGTTTGCCCAGTTTAAGGCGGCGCATCCCGATCACCTGGTAATTTCCTACATCAACTGCACGGCTGAGATCAAAGCCCTGAGCGATATTATCTGCACTAGTTCCAATGCGGTGAAAATCGTAGAGCAGATTCCCCTAGATCAGCCGATTATTTTTGCTCCCGATCGCAATTTAGGCAGATATGTTAGCCAGCAGACGGGACGGGAACTGCTGCTGTGGCAGGGAACCTGCATGGTGCACGAAATTTTCTCTGAGCAAAAGCTGATCCAACTAAAATTCGCGCATCCTGAAGCTGAGGTCATTGCTCACCCCGAATGCGAGCCAGAAGTGCTCCGCCACGCCCAGTATATCGGTTCAACTACAGCCCTATTGCAATACAGTCAAGCTAGCGATCGCCAGAGTTTTATTGTGGTGACTGAGCCTGGGATTATTCACCAAATGGTCAAAGCCGCTCCCCACAAGCAGTTTATCCCCGCTCCTCCCACCAGTAACTGCGCCTGTAATGAATGTCCCTATATGCGTCTGAATACCCTAGAAAAGGTGTACTTGGCTCTGCGCGATCGCACCCCTGAGATTATCCTACCTGAATCAATTCGCCAGGCTGCCCTCGCTCCCATGCAACGCATGCTAGCCATGAGTTAAACATTTATAGTAATTTTGAATAAAAATATGCCTGGCTATCTGGTAATCTATGACGGCAAATGCAATCTTTGTGTAAATTTCGTCAAGGCGCTTACCCACCTGGATCAAGGTCACACCTTTCGCTACCTGCCCATGCAGGATCAAGTGGCTCTAGCCCAATGGCGGGTAGATTCTGGCTCTTGCGCCGCCGGCATGATTCTGCTAGAGCTTGCCAACCCCATGAACCGATGGCAGGGCAGCGCCGCCGCCGAACAGATTGGTGAGATCTTACCGATCGCTAACTTACTGCTCAAAGCCTATCGCGGTCTACCAGGTCTAAAACAGTGGGGTGATCGCGCCTACGCTCAAATTCGCGACCATCGCTACCAGTGGTTTGGGGAGCGAGATTTATACGTTTCTGAGCTACTGCCCCCCGCCTGTGAAACTAGCTGTGATTTATGGGAGACAAACGGGTAGGATCTGAGCTAGATCTAAACAATAACTAGAGTAGATATGTTAAAGCGCACAGGATTGGCAGCAATTTGGTTGATACTCAGCCTCATATTCAACTCAATATCTATGCCTGTGGCTCTAGCCAGCGATCGCTTACTGTATCAAGGCATCCCGCTCGAATGCTACGTCTACAATGCCAAAAGCAGCACCGAAGCCCAAAATCCTCTAGATCAAGCCCTTGCCCTAGTCGCCGTAGCTAATCAATATAGTTTGGCGCAAGCCTATGATCAAGCTAAGTCTAGTCTGGAGTTGAGTTTACGCTATGTGCACAACAGTCTCGCCAGCGATCGGGATCAGATTTATGCCCTAGTGCAGATCGCCCAAGGCTTTCAGCAAGCCCAAGATCAAGATCACGCCCAGGCAATATTTAGCCAAGCCGAACAGCTACTACCTCAGATCTTTGGTCGCGATCAAATTTTTAGCCAAATCGCCCTAGCTGAAGGCCATGGTGATGCCAAAGGATTAGAGTTTCTTGACCAAGCAGTCGCGGCCGCCGATCGCCTCAGCGATCCCTATGTCAAAGCTCGCGCCCTCGCTGCCGCTGCCCAAGTCTATGGTCAAATGCCTGGCGCCAAAGCCCGCAGTAAAGAACTAGTGGATCGAGATTTAGAATTGGTAAAAACTTTTACTAACCCTGCTGCCGCCAGTAGAGTGGAGTTAGAACTTGCCACCACCTATGCCCAACTAGGGGAAACTGACCTGGCTAACCAAACTGTAGAAACTGCC
Source organism: Pseudanabaenaceae cyanobacterium bins.68 (assembly GCA_033762795.1). Lineage (GTDB taxonomy): Bacteria > Cyanobacteriota > Cyanobacteriia > Pseudanabaenales > Pseudanabaenaceae > JANRLH01. Next base: position 25,422 of record JANRLH010000114.1, on the reverse strand, counting down.
ATTCAAGCCCTAAATGATCCAAGCGGACTAATTCGCCCGATCGCCTATGACTATCTCGCTAGTGCCTACCTCAGCGTAAATAATCTTCCTGCTGCCCGCAACGCGATCGCCCAAATGCCTGATGGTTACGGTAAACTGCTGCAACTCGCTCAGCTAGCTCAACTGGAGATCAAACGCCAGGAGCTAAAATCAGCCAAACAAGATGGGGAAACTAGTTTAGCGATCGCCGAACAGCTAGACCAGCCAGAGCGACAGCCCCAAGCCCTCAGCCTAGTTGCGCCAATTTATCGTCAATTAGGCAAAACCACCAAAGCCGTAGAGTTGCTCAATCAAGGGATCAGCCTAGCTCTGCGCTTAGAAAACACTTTAGATCGGGTGAATAATCTGGTGATTATTGCCCAAACCTTCCACCAAATTGGTCAGCCCAACCGCGCTAAACAGCTACTTGACCAAACCTATGAAATTGCCAAACAAGCCGAACGAGTGAGCGATCGCCCCAGCTTAATTGACACAGTAGCCACTTCTTTTGGCCTGATTGGTGATTACGACCGCGCCCTCGACATCACTAGAGGCACGCCTCAAATTCCCTTGCGCAACCAAAAAATCCGCCTGTACGAATGCGCTGGTCATGTATAACACCGACCACCTAGATGCCAAGTTTGCCCAGATTGTGCTGGGGGCAGCCACCTTTGATCTAAGCGGTCTACCTAGGGAATACTTCGTGCCGCGCACTGGAAATCACCAGATCACCTGGGTACAGACTATTTTTCAAGTGCTAGGCATTCGCTCCTTGTTGGCATCATCGGTCAAGCTAGAAGGCTTCAGCCATGCCATCTTACGCGGTGAGCAGTACAGCGCCCTGGTGGTAAAACAGCCCAATGGTTACTTTGCGATTCTAACTGCACCTGATGCCCCTGCCCTGGGCGACACCGCCATGATCGCCTGGACGAAACAACTAAATGCCAATCAATTCAAGAAAAATCCCCAATTTCAGGTGGTGTAGGTTCCCAGCACTGCAAACACCGCCTTAAAATCACCAGCTTGACCTCTTCACCCAGAATCCCCTTGAGCTTTGTCTCGGCTAATCGATCGATCGCCGCGGCCATGTCGGCAAACTGCTGAAATTCGGGTTTGAGGCTTAAGATTTGCTCAGCTAGAGGAAGTTCTAATGGCTGCCGCTCAAGTATATCGCCTTGGATTAAGGTATGGCAAAAATGCTTGATTATTTCCAGATCATATTCAGGTAGTGCTTCTTTCAGCAGACTAATCCAACTATCTAAAGGTTGTGCTAAATCCACCCATTTAACCAGAGCCTGACCTAGGGGCTCAAACTTGAGCTCAAGATCAGTGCTAATTTTGGGTTTACCTTGAACCAGAAGTTGCTGATAGCGCTCTACAGTGTGCAGGGTGGCGGGGGTCAGGTCTGGTAAAACTTGAACATCCTGGGGAACCGCTGCCCTAAACGCCAGTGCAGGACTTTTATGCAAAGATCCAATCACACATAGCTCGGTTTCATGGCAGAGAAACTGCAGAAGTTCGCCAAACTTGCCAAAGCCTAGCAGTTCAGGTTTGAATTCCGGAATCACATATTTGAATGCTTCCATAATCACAGAAAGCAGAATGCCGCCTTCTCTGAGTTTTTTGCGGTTTTCCTCATCCTGTTGCAACCAACTTAAAATATTTTTACTGGTATTGAGCAGCAGTTCTGGACTAGCTAAATGGGGGGTGATAGGAGTAATTTCTTGATGGGCTTTACTGATCCAAGAAGGCTTGACCACTAGCTTTTTGCTGGGGGGTTCAGCAGCATCACCTAATTTCTTCGGACTTTTCAAGATTGTGGGATTGCTGGCTACCTTGGCGGCAATGGGATGCTCTTCTGGATCCTGCAGTTCAATGAATTCATCCGCCACTGCCTTGAGATTGCCATTGGTGGCATTACCGTAGGCACAGACTACTACCCGACGGCTGTATTCATGTAGTTTTTTGACTAGGGAAGCAAAGCCGCCATCTCCAGACACAATTACATAGGTGTCAATCAAAGCGCGGGTAAAGTTGATTTCGATCGCGTCCACTACCAGTTGAATGTCAGCAGCATTTTTGGGCTGATGCTTGGCAAAACCAAAAACTTGAATAGGATCAATCCCCAGGCTATTGACTTCATCTTTGAGTACACTCAGCCGATTATCTCCCCAGTTGGCATAGGCGCGCTGGAGGGAAATATGGTCAACGTAGGGCAGGTCTCTGATTTTTTGGTAAATCTCGCTCAGAGAAAGAGCACTGACGTTACTGTAGCTTTGACCTTTGGTTAAATTTTCAATGTCATAAAAAATGGCGGTATTGAATCTAATCATCGGCAGTTGCTACCAAGGCATTACCTTGGGTCAGGGTAGCATAAATTAGGTGCGCATGGCAGTAACCCCATTACTCCCTGATCCACCCAGGTTTGCAAGCTATAGGGCAGGGGCAGGGGCGATCGGGTTTGAGTATCTAGGCAAATATGCGTAGTAGAAGCCTGGGCAATGGGGCGGCTGGGGTCAGAATGCTGGCAGATTTGGTAGTGCAGCACAAAACCAGTAGATGAAGGTTGCTCTACCCTGAACTTGATCAATAGGCGATCGCCACATAAAATTGGTCGATAAAACTGGGCTTGAGTAGCAGTAATTGGCATAATCACCGCACCGCGATCGCTAAAAAACTCAGGTAGATTAAAGCCGGCAGTAGCTAGGGCTGCTTCATAGGCCTCATGGCAAAAAGCCAAGATTTGGGCAAAAAACACCACGCCGGCGCTATCGGTGTCTTGAAAGTGGACGGTTCGGAGGTAACCTGACATGGATTGCTGTTAAAGTTGGTTTAAGTATTTAGGTGAAGGTGCTTGTGGTGCAGTGGCATTGCTTACCTTTGAGTGTAGGTCATGACAATAGTGCTGTGTGTGTGGCAGTGGCTCTCAATCAACCCCAAGCATGGTTACTGCTGGACTGCGGCTGGGTGCCACCAGAGTTATTGCCTGAGCAGCCGCCACAGTTGGCTTTTTGTAGTCATGCCCATGGAGAACATAGCAGCGGATTAGCTCAGCTAAGGGATTTATACCCTGATCTGCCAATTTATACCAGTGAGGTGACGGCGCGGCTGCTGGCTCCTGTCTATGGCGAAATTTTTAGCCCTCTACCCTGGTGCTGCCCCACTGAGGTGGCGGAGAATCTCTGGCTAGAACTCAGCCCAGCGGGACATTTGCCTGGAGCAGCTTGTTTAGCGGTAAGTTGGGGGCAGCACAGCCTAGTGTATACGGGAGATTTTTGTCTGGCTAATACTCGGTTTGCGGATGGCTTGCGAGTATCAGATCTGCGCGGGCGATCGCCTGATGTGTTGGTTATGGAGGGGAGTTTGGGAGCGTTACAGCGTCCTCCGCGGCGCAGCCAAGAAAATCGCTTGGTGTTGAGAATCCTAGAAGCGATTGCTACTGGGCAGTCGGTGTTGTTACCTGTGCCAGAGTTGGGTACTGCCCAAGAAATTTTATTGGTGCTACGCAGCCATCATCAACTGACGGGTAAGCCCCTAGAGATTTTGGTGGATCAAGCGATCGCCCAGGTATGTGACCAGTATTTAGGGATCTTGGCAGATCTCCCCCCGGCGGTGCAGAATTTTGCTAGGCATCAGCCCTTGTTTTTTGATTCTAAAATTTATCCTAGAGTGAGGCAGTTGCCGCCTGATTACCTGGTGCAAAGCCCCGTGATTATGGTGGTGAGTCAAGGCACTAATTGGCAAGATTTAGCCGCCCAAGCAGGGGTTTTGACTTTGATTGTTGACCATAGCACTAGCCCAGACTTCGCGTATGAGCGCTATCTATTTGATCTGCACAGTGATTTAGATGGCATCACTCAGTTAGCGCACAATCTCAAACCTCAGCATTTGGTGTTGATTCATGGTCAGCTAGAGCAGCTTTTGGAGTTGGCAAGTTTACGGCAGTTGTGCGATCGCTACCAGGTACATTGTCCCTCTGGGGGGCAGAATCTAGCACTCCCCCTAGGACGCGCTTGGCATCGTTCCAAGCCAAAACCCCTAGAGCAGTTCAGCTATGGGGGAGAAATCTTGGAACAGGAAGATTTGATCTCCTTGGTGCTGCCCGCCGCAATTAGTCAAGATCCTCACTGGCGCAATTTCGCCGAAACTGGATTGCTAGAAGCCTATTGGCAGGGCGATCGCTTGATTTTACGCGGCATTAGTCAGCAGGAGTGGTTACAGGGCTAAAGGCTTGACAAAATTGCTGCACTAGTTTGCCCATGCCCACGGAGTTAGAAGCCTTAAATAACAAACAGTCTTCTGGTTGCACTTGGGCGAGCAAAGTTGCTAGCAGTTCTTGGTAGCTAGTGGATGGTTGACTAAGCTCTGCGCCCGCTAAAATGCCTTCCGCTTCTGGATCGGTTAAAACCAATAGCCGATCAATCCCCAGTTCCCGCCAGGTTTGCCCGATTTGGTAATGCAACTGCCAACTATATTCCCCCAATTCACGATTTGCCCCCAAGATTGCCCAGCGCCTGGCAGCAGGGGTAGCGGCTAGTAATTTCAGGGCAGCGATCGTCGCTTCAGGCGAAGCGTTATAGGTCTGATCGAGAATGGTGACTCCTTGGAGTAAATTAATCACCTGGGCACGGCCATTGGGAAGGGAGAGGTTTGCCAGGGTGGGTGGGTGGGTCTGCCAGGGTAAGCCCAGGGCTTCAAGGACAGCGAATCCAGCTAAGCAGTTCAAGGCGTTGTGCCGACCTGCTAGGGGTAGCTCGAAGGTGTGGTTGCCCAGGGTCAGGTGGGTTTGGCTAAGTTTACCTGTAAGATTACAAGGGCGCTCGATGCCGTAGGTGATAGTTCTACCCTGCCAGTATTTCTGAGCCACCGCCAGCAATAGATCATCTTCCCCATTCAAAATCGCCACCTGATCGGGGGCTAAATTGGCTAACAGTTCGGTTTTGGCTTCAGCGATCGCTTGCTGCGAACCCAATCTGCCAATGTGCGCTGTGCCAATGTTGGTGATCAAACCCACATTAGGCTGAGCCATTTGAGCCAAACGGGCAATTTCCCCCCGCCCACGCATCCCCATTTCCAAGACCACATAGCGGTGATGGGGCTGGATTTCGAGCAGGGTTTGGGCTACGCCAATATCGTTATTAAAGTTGGCGACACTTTTATGCACTGCGCCAGGGGCATAGCAGGCCAACATTGCTGCCACGATTTCCTTGGTAGTGGTTTTGCCCGCCGAACCCGTGATCCCAATTACGGTTACATGGCTTTTGAGTCGCCACCACTTAGCCAGGGCTTGATAGGCTCCTAGGGCATCATCTACCAAAATTTGGGGCAAACCTTCTAGGGGTCTAGTGCCTACGACGGCGACTGCTCCTTTGGCGATCGCTGCTTCAGCAAAATCATGACCATCGAAATGTTCGCCGCTCAGGGCAAAAAATAAATCACCCTTTTGGAGTTTGCGCGTGTCAGTGCAGGCTGTTGTCCAGGTTTGAGCTAGGTCTGGCAAAGTATGACCAGTAGCTGCCAAAATGGGTAGAAGTTCCCCTAGATTCATAATTTAAACCTCTCTAGCTGTTGGGCGATCGCCTTGGGTAACCCCTGAGCCAGGCTAGCCTCATCCTTAAAGTTTAAGCGCTGAAAGATCGGCAACTCAAAGGGAAACACCCGACTGGCGGGATTTTCGCCATCCATTTGCACCAATAAAATCTGATCGGGACGCTTGGCTTGGAGGGCATAGCCCACCTCAACACAAACTTGGGGGCTAGGAATTTGTTGTTCTTCCCCATCGAGCTTGAGGGTAGCGATCGCGCTGACATCGGCAATCAACAACAAACTGCGGCGCAAACGGGTCATTTGGCTGCTCTTGAGCTTGACTGGCTCCGTGGTAGTGCGTTGGGGCTGCTCCAGACTAATTTTCACCCTGGCAGTTTGATTGAACTGCTCTAGATAAGCGGTAATCACAGTACGAATTTGGTCGCTAGATTCGGGGTTCAGACTTTGATAGCTATAAAAAATAGTAGGTTCCAAATACACCAGGCTATCTTGCTTGGTGAAATAAATTTCATGGCTGATCAGGTCAATATTAGAAATCAGATAGCTGCCGCTACCTTCGATATAAAACTCAATCTGCTCGCCGTTCAGGTAGCGCTGAAACCATTCGCTGTCTTTGACTGTCTGGCTTTCATCCAAAAAATCTGCCCGCAGTGCCGACTTCAGCAAACTGTTTTTCGCCAAGCGCAAGTCATGGGGACGAGTTTGAATCGCTCCTTGGGGTTCATATTCAGGCACATACCAGGCGCGTAACGTAATAATCGCCATTAGCTCACCTATCTAGAACAGCAACTTATTTTAAGCTAGGACTTACGCAAACGTGATCTAAAAACCTGGCTGGGGTGGGGCTACGCCCTCAAGCTTTCTTTTTGCAACACTTCCCCAAGCAGACTGGGTAAGCCTTGAACTTAAGTATCCTGGGCGGCAATGATCAAAAAGCGATCGCTACTCCAATCGATCATTCCCTCTCGCCGAAACTGATTCAATAATCTAGTGACACTGACCCGTGACAGACCTACCAATTCGGCAATTTCCTGATGGGTGATCTTCCAATCGATCAGATAGCCCTGGGGAATGCGATCGCCAAACCTCTGCCCTAGCCAGACTAAAAAGTGATATAGCCGCACTTGATTAGGAGTGTAGTGCAGAATGCGTAAAAGATTTTCTGCCTGTTGAGAATGGACTAATAGATTATCAATTAAACTGTGCCACAGGCTAGTAGGTAAGACACTCACTTCCACTTCAGTTAGACACTGCATGCGATAGGGAGCAATCACTGAAATAGGCTCCCCCACAAGATCGCCAGCCCCCCATAGTCCCAGGGTAGTCTGCACTTGCTCCTGATCCCAGGTCAGTGTGCGCACAACCCCGGTTTCAATTCGCCACAAAATCGATTCATGTAGGGGAATATATTCTCGCCGCCCAAACTGATGCCGCATTAAATTTCGAGGGAGAGGGAATACTGGTAAATCCATAGCTTGATGGGATATTTTAAGGTCTAGAACGAGGGGGATGGCGCAGCCGATGCAGACTCAACATGGCACCTATACCGCCCAGGGTGAGAATAATCCGAAAGAATTCCCGCCGCCGCCAACTTTTGAGGTAATGGGGATCTGGCTCAAACGGATACATGATCTAATCCCAGAGAATTAAGCAATCCGGGAATTTCGGCGATTGTGAAGCGAGAATGATGCGCCTGGGTAGGAGAAATGACTAGATTCGGTGCTTGTTTGCAATGCTTGAGGCAACCCACAGGCTGGATCACCACATGAGTAGTCAGGGCTGGGGTGATCGCTGCTGATAGACTCTGGCAGATTTCGAGCGCTCCTTTTTTGGCACAGGCCTTGTGCTGGCAGACTTTGAGCGTAATGGTTTGAGGCTGGTAGCTCAGTTCAGACTCGCCAATAATCTCAATCCGCTCTAGCTTGGGAAAAGGATTTTTAGCTTCCTGCTTGGGCCGGGGAATGCAGCGGAGCTTGATCCCAGGCTTGAAGGTTTGCATGGCTCTGAGCCGCTCATGTTTTGGCAGTTTCAGCCTGAGTTGTGCTCCATTGCTCGCCACTAATTCCATGTATTTGCATGGTTCCTGGGGACAGAAGCGAATAAATTTGCCTTCGATTACATGGGGCAAAGCCAGGGCAGCATCTAAAGGAATAGGATAGCTAGTTCCATCCATAGGTTAGGGCAAAATTACTTGAGAGCAATATTTATGGCAAGTTGATCGGACAAAGGAGTTCCCAAGGGCAGGGCTAGAGGGTTTGAGCATCTACTGGTGCGGCAGCGAGCAAATGGTTTAACCAGTCGGCTAGTTCCAAGCGTGAGCAGCGATGATGTCGCACCACACTCCATACCAAAATTCCTTGAGTAGGAGTAATCACATCTAACCAAATGGCATTATTAGACTTAGACATGGGCAAGCAGTCGATGTTTAACTGGCGCAAACGATGGGTGATTTGCCATCGCATACTCGGATTTACTTGAATATACATAGACTAGTTAGATCATGAACTAGCCTAAATATAGCTTAGATGATAATAACTTGCAATAAAATCTTGACGATCTTTAGTTTTGCTTATAGATCAGCCCTAGAGTTAGAGAATTTAGCCTGATATCTCCTAACTTTAGCTAGATCTTATTGCTGATTTTTATGTATAGAGATTAGGTTGTAGCCAAAGGCAAGCGATCGCTAAATGTAGGGATTCTTCTTGCAGCATCTAGAACTTGAGCCAGAAAGCACTAGTGATTAAGACCAAAATTACCCCTTCCCTATTCATAATTAGTTGCAAATTCTGGATTAGCTCAAACTATAAGCAATTCGGATTAAGAGTAGATAGTAGTAAATGGCATTAGTTTTAGCCCTATGGGTGGCTTTCTCCTTGGCTGTTGCTATTAATTGCTAGTAAATTTCAGGGGGTGAATTATGCTTAAGATCCAGAGCGGCAAAGGATTTAGCTCAATTAATTAAAGATTCGCTCACCCAAAGTTAGTCATACAAACTGTCAATTATGGGATTTTAGCGATCGCTAGTTTTTGGAAAGGCTATTGTCAATAAGCCAATGGTGCTCAAATGCCCAAGCTATAGCTATACAAGGATTTTGTGTTATCTTGATGTTGCCAAAATCAATAAGCAGCCAAAACCCTATGACTACCTCAACCATTGTGCAAACCTTCGGCTCAGTCAAAGAGAATAGTATTCTGTTAGAAACCGCAGTTACCCAGCCCATTTGCGAAGGCTTAAATCTCGCTCTAGCTAGTTTCCAAGCCCTGTATATTCAATACCAAAAGCACCACTTCGTAGTTGAAGGAGCGGAGTTCTATTCCATTCACCAGTTCTTTGAAGATAGCTACAAGTCAGTTCAGTCCCATGTGCATGATTTGGGTGAGCGTTTAGATGGCTTAGGTGGTGTGCCAGTCGCCAGCTTTGCTAAGTTGGCCGAACTCTGCTGCTTTACGCCTGAAGCCGATGGAGTATTTAATTGTCGCGCCATGCTAGAGCATGACCTAGGGGCAGAGCAGGCAATTATTGGCTTGTTGCGCACTCAAGCTAGCCAGGCGGAAAGTTTGGGCGATCGCGCCAGCCGCTATCTCTACGAACAGATTCTCCTCAAAACTGAAGAACGGGCTTATCACATCGGTCATTTCTTGGCTCAAGACACCCTAGTTCAGGCTAGTATGATCTAATCTTTTGCGCGCTCTCTGACCATGGCTCTAATTCTCTCGATCAATGGGCTCGATTCTAGCTTGCTCACTCCCATGTTGCAGCACTATGTTGAAGTTAAGCAACAACATTCTCAAGCAATTCTGCTCTATCGCATGGGAGATTTTTATGAGGCGTTTTTAGAAGATGCCTGTACGATCGCGAGAGAATTAGAGTTAGTTTTAACTGGCAAAGAAGCTGGTAAACAAGTGGGCAGAGTAGCGATGGCGGGTATTCCCTATCATGCTCTAGAGCGCTACGCGGCTCAGCTAGTGGCAAAGGGGTTTGCTGTGGCAGTGTGTGAACAGATGGAAACTCCTGCTGCTGCCCAGGGACAACTTTTGAAAAGAGAAGTCACTCAAATTATCACTCCAGGTACAGTGCTTCAAGATGGCATGCTGCCAGCTAAGCGACCGAATTATTTGGCCGCGATCGCGGGAGACTTCGGAAAAGAACAGAAATCTAAGCTTCCAGAACAGAAAACCGTAAAACCCCTAGGATTAGCCTACGCCGATATTTCCACTGGTGAATTTTTCTGTACTCAATGCTCCGATCCAGAGCAGTTAGTTCAAGAACTTTGGCGCATCCAGCCTGCTGAAGTCCTGATAGCTGAAGATCTGCCCCAAAACCTGCCGCCACAATTCCATTACACTCAAATTCCGCCTCGAGATTTTGATCTGGTGAATGGCAGAGAACAGATTCTCACTACTTTTAGGTTGCGATCGCTCGAAGGCATCGGTTGCCAACATCTTCCTTTAGCCGTGCGTGCTGCTGGCGCAATTCTCAACTATCTTCAATCTACCCACCAGTCAGCCAATCTGCCGCTCAAACCACCGATTAGCTACTTCCTCCATGACTACATGGGGCTGGATCACCAGACTAGGCGCAATCTGGAGATTTTGCAAACTAGCCGCGATCAGTCTGTACATGGCTCTCTACTGTGGGCGCTGGATCAGACCTGCACTAGTATGGGAGCAAGAACCCTGCGGCGCTGGCTGCTACAACCCCTGAAAGAGCTTGACCAAATTCGCGATCGGGCTGATACGGTAGCTGAACTGACTGAGAATCATCAACTGCGACAAGATCTACGCCAGGTGCTCAGTCAAATTTATGATATTGAACGGCTCTGTAGTCGCATTGGTAATGGTTCGGCAAATGCCAAAGATTTAGTTGGTTTAGCTTTTTCCCTCGGCAAACTTCAAGAACTCAGCACAGTCTGTCAGCGTGCCCATGGAGTGTTTCTAGCCTGTTTCCAAACTGTTCCCTCAGACCTGTTAGACCTAGCTGATACCCTGACTAAAAGCCTAAATCCTAGTCCACCAATAGAACTGACTGGCGGAAATCTGATTTTATCTGGTGTAAATTCAGAACTAGATCAGTTGCGCCTTCAAGCTCAGCAAGATCTAAACTGGCTGGCGGAACTAGAAAAAACCGAGCGCGATCGCACCGGCATTAATACGCTCAAAGTCGGATTTAATAAAGCCTTTGGCTACTATATCAGTATCTCGCGCAGCAAAACCGATCAAGCTCCTAGCAATTACATGCGCAAACAGACTCTCACTAATGAAGAGCGATATATTACGCCTGAATTGAAAGAAAAAGAAGGGAGAATTTTGGATGGTGAGAGAATTCAATTTGAATTGGAATATCGATTATTCACGGAATTACGGGATCAAGCGAAACAACAGATTGATCTAATTCGTCAAGTCGCCACTAAAATTGCGGCTGCTGATACCCTAGCGAGTCTGGCAGAAGTGGCGGTAAAACAAAATTATTGCCGTCCAGTGATCACCAGCGATCGCACCCTGGCGATTAACCAGGGTAGACATCCCGTAGTGGAGCAGACTTTGCCTGTGGGTTTCTTTGTGCCGAACCAGGCTGAACTCGGCGGTAGCGATCGCCCTGATTTGATCATTCTCACGGGCCCGAACATGAGCGGCAAGAGTATTTATTTACGCCAAATTGGTCTAATTCAACTCATGGCGCAGATTGGCAGCTTTGTGCCAGCCACCTCAGCCCAACTGGGGATTTGCGATCGGATTTTTACCCGCGTAGGGGCAGTGGATGACCTAGCTACGGGGCAATCTACCTTTATGGTAGAGATGAATGAAACCGCCAACATCCTCAACCATGCTACGGCTAACTCTTTAGTTTTACTGGATGAAATTGGGCGCGGCACTTCTACCTTTGATGGTATGGCGATCGCTTGGTCAGTGGCAGAATATTTAGCCACAGGGATTAAAGCTAAATCAATTTTTGCGACCCACTACCATGAATTGAACGAGCTAGCCCTAGTGGTTCCCCGCGTTGCCAACTTTCAAGTCACAGTTAAAGAACTCGCCGATGAGATTGTCTTTTTACATCAAGTACAGCCAGGTGGTGCCGATCGCTCCTACGGCATTGAAGTTGCCAGATTAGCCGGACTACCCAGGGAGGTAATTAGCCGCGCCCAGTCCCTGTTAAAGTTAATTGCGGGCAATAGTCAAATTGGCGTGGGGCTGCGCCAGAAACCACAACCAGCCCAACTGCAAATCTTTGATTTGACCTAGTACAATGCCAAAACTCAGCTTCTGGACTAAAGTGGCCTACGGCTCAGGTGATCTGAGTGCGGCGATCGTCACCAGTATCTCTTCATTTTTTCTGCTATTTTTCTTCACCAATGCAGCAGGACTAGATCCAGGGGCAGCAGGGTTAGTGCTATTGATTGGCAAGGTCTGGGATGCGGTCAATGATCCCTTGATTGGGCTCTGGAGCGATCGCACCCAGTCTAAATGGGGGAGAAGATTACCCTGGATGACCTACGGGGCGATTCCCTTTGGTCTAACTTTCTTCCTGCAATGGCTGATTCCTACCAGCGATCGCACTTGGCTATTTTGGTATTACGTGGTGATAGCCATTTTGTTTAATACTTTCTACACCGTAGTCAACCTCCCCTACACCGCCCTCACCGCTGAACTCACCCAGGATTACCAGGAGCGCACCAGCTTAAATAGCTTTCGGTTTGCCTTTTCGATTGGGGGCAGCGTTTTAGGTTTAATTATTGCCCAAGGAATTTTTGCCTGGGTTAATCCCAGTCAGGGTAATAGTTGTGATCAGCAGGGCTATGACCTGTTAGCGATCGCCTGTAGTCTGATTGCCGTAATTTCGATCTATGGCTGTGTCTATGGGATTCGCGATCGGGTGCTACTAGTAGAGCGGCAACGGGAGCAAACCTTAGCTGTGCAGTTGCCCTTGGTACAACAATTCGCGATCGCTTTTGCTAATCGTGCCTTTCTCTGTGTGATTGGCATCTACTTCTGTTCTTGGCTAGCTATTCAAATCACTGCTTCCATCCTGCCCTACTTTGTCACCGACTGGATGGGGCTGAAAACCACCGACTTTATCCAACTTACCCTGGTGATTCAGATCACTGCCCTAGTAATGTTATTTGTCTGGGGGGCGATCGCTAGCCGCATTGGCAAAAAAGCGGTCTATGTTTTTGGCATAGGCTTTTGGCTAGTGGCGCAGGTTGGTTTAGTGGGCTTGCAACCAGGACAGGTAGGGCTGATGTATGGCTTAGCCGTACTAGCTGGATTTGGCATTGCCGTTGCCTATCTGATTCCCTGGGCAATGGTGCCAGATGTAATCGATCTAGATCAGTTACAGACTGGGCAGCGCCGCGAAGGAATTTTTTACGGCTGCATGGTGTTCTTGCAAAAAATCGGTCTAGCTCTGGGGCTGTTTGGTTTGGGGCAGATGTTGAAATGGTCAGGTTTTCTAGAACAGGCTAGCTGCCAGGCTAATGCTCAAACTATTCTGGTGCAGCCCGAAAGTGCGCTCACTGCCATTAGACTAGCGATCGGGCCTGTGCCAGCGATTTTATTGTTAGCAAGTCTAGGATCTGCCTATCTTTACCCAATTAGCAGAGAGTTTCATCAACAGATCCTCCAGCGCCTAGCTGAGAAGAGCTAATTAGGTCTTAATCATGCACTTGCATATTTTCAATCAAAATTTTATCTCCTTTCAGCACTAAGTTATAGCTGGCTTCGTACTTGGAATCGGCATTTGACTCGCCTAGGGATACTGTGCCGTTCCGAAATAGATTGCGACTCTCTTGAATTTTAACCCGCAGAATCCCTTTGTTTTTGCCTTCTGGGGTAAAGCTAACTTGGTCTAGGGATTTGCTGACATACTCAATATGAGAGTTGTCCGCCTTGAGGTCTTGGGCGCGCGATCGCCAGTTGGACAGAGCCGGATCCGTGAGGATGGTGCTGAGCAAGTCCACTTGATATTCTTTGCCTAGGGCCTTAGCCTTCACGTTTTGCCATTCGGTGACGGTTTGAAGCGCTAGAGCCTGATCGAGTTCTACTGGGGCGATCGCTTGAGTGGTAAGAGGTTGAATCAGTTGGTTGGCAAGGGGAGACACTAGGGCTACGGTGGTTTCAGTTTGCGATCGCCACCACCAAAATGCTAGAGCAGGTAGACCCAGCACTATGCCCAGAAACACCACAATCACTAGGATTAGACGTTCAATTTTGAGGGTGGACTTGCGCCGCGGCCGAGCTTGAGGTTTGGGGGGCGCTGGTCTAGAATTATGAGACATGGGAGGTTGTCTGGAATTGGAACCGCTAGAGTGAGCAAAAGACTGAGGGTTAGTTGCCTGCCCAGGGCCACTGGGTATGCCACGGGGACTGGGGCTAGGGAGCTTGAGCGGAGCCGCCTGGCTAGCCTGACTGGGGCTAGGAGCAAAGCTGTCAGTTCTAGGCTCTGGGAAGCCAGTCATCCTTGGCAAGGGTGTAGGCAGCAGTGGCAGTTGGGACTCAACTAGCACTTGGGGTAACCGTTCTAAATATTCCGTGACTTCTGGATCGCTAAAATACTGATGTATATCGGCGATCTGGTCAGTTAAGTCGCGGAAGTGGGGATAAACTTCAGTTTGTAACCATTTGCCGGTATATTTGCACAGCCCAGATAGAAGGTGGGGGTCATCACCCGAATCTTGGCGGATCTGATCTAGTTCGATCGAGCTATGGCTGCGTTCGAGGGCACGAATAGCTTCTTCCTGTTGACCGAGGAGCAGGGCGCAGATTGCTTGTTCCACTGCCACATCTTGTCTACTGCTAAGTTGCACTAATAACCCCTTAGCGCGGCGAATCATCCCTGGCTGATGTTGGGAAAAACCGCCGCCAATCAGGGCATGAACTGCCAAGTAGGTAGCAGGTAGAGAAGGGCGCTTGCTTTCTTCTTCAAATAGCTGTTGTTGTTCGGCTACGGTCATGTAGGGGCGCAGCTTTTGGATAAACTGCACAAAGTCAGCCTTCAGCCCGGAGTGATCTTCTCCTTGCCCTTCGATGCCACCCCTAGCATTTAGCATTTGGCGCAATAATTTCATCCCTTCTTGGCGATCGCTTGGACTAGATTCTTTACTGGCCAAAAGCTCTAGCACTCGATAGGGACAGAGTTTAAGCAGTTCGATCTGAATCTCATTGCGCAAGGTGAGAAAAGAACTGGCCTGTAGCAGGATTTGGGAAGCGGCTTCCAGGGAAGTGGCTGCCTGTTGATATTTACCTTGGCGGCGTTGTTCGCGACCGATCTCCGCATGGGCGATCGCGGTTGCCAGCAATACATCTGGATCATGATTAGTCCAACCTGCCAGAGGAGATACGCGATTACGCTCTAAAAATGTGCGACTAAGGCTGATAATCTGATCAAAGTCCCCCAGTTCCTGCAAGATTAGCAGAACTCCAGTGATTTCCCGATCATCTACTTCCATGATCGCCAACTGAACCCTAGATTCAGGTTTAGCCAGAATCTGATAATCGTAATGTTGGCGCTTGGCAGAGTCCGACAGCACCGCAAAAGCACTATCGATCAGGCGGCGGCGGGAAGTAATCGCAGCTTCAGAGTACTCCTTGCGTGGCATCGAGAGTAGGCGATCATGATGGGCTTGGAGAATCTGATCGGGGGTGGCGCGATTAGTCACACCTAAAATACGATAAAAATCTAGGGAAATACGCACGATTAACTCTCGTCTAGAATCAGGGGTTGGTAGCCAGAGGATCAGAAGAGGTCTAGGACTTGTGCACTCGCGGCGAAAAGCTCACGTTTTACTCCTGTGCCGCTTAAAGATTAACGCTAAGATAACGCTATTAGGGGCTGGGGTTTCACCCCTTTAAACCATGCCTATTTCTTCGTTAGAAAGGGAGTAGGAATAATTAGCTCACAGAAAACCTGGAATCTGATCGGGTGGTTCAGATCAGGACTTGCGCAGCCTGATTTAGGAAGTTTTGGAAAAAAAGGAGTTTGAGGGCAGAGCTCTCAGGTGGGACTTTGCCCCATACCCCACTTAGATCCAGGGTTTTAGATCACCTTTGCGTAAGTCCTAAGGTATTTATATCACTCTATACTTAAATCTTAATTTTTACCACCTGGATTAGGGCAGCTATGGGTAGAGGTTTTCTGGTTAATTTTCTGATTGTCGGCACCCAAAAGGGTGGTACTACGGCGTTGGCGCATTTTTTAGCTAGCCATCCCCAAATTTGTATGGCTCCCTGTAAAGAGGCGCATTTTTTTGATTACGACCACTATTGCAGTCAAGACTACCAAAAATTTTTCCCCAACTATACTGACCAGGTAGCGATCGGGGAAGCTACGCCAATTTATATGTATCTGCCTTGGATAGCGCCGCGTCTGTATGTGTATAATCCTGATCTGAAGCTGATTGTTTTACTGCGATCCCCGATCGCGCGGGCTTTTTCCCAGTACCAGATGGAGCGATCGCGCGGGTGGGAAAATTTAGGGTTTAGGAGGGCGCTGCGCCTAGAAGCTGGGCGATTGGCTTGGGCAAATTTGATCGACCCATGGGCTAAGCAGGAAAGATCGGCTCAACGCACCCATTCCTATAGCGATCGCGGCTTTTACAGCAAACAACTAAAGAATCTGCTGCAATACTTTCCCCGCCAAAATTTACTGGTGCTGCGCAGTGAAGAGCTTAAAACTAATCACGCTGAGGTTTTAGCTGAAGTATACAGATTCCTGGAAGTAGAGCAGATTACACCACCGCCGCCAGCAAACCTATTAGTGGGACAGTACCAAGGGGCGATCGCTCCCGAAGATCAAGCATGGTTGCGCCAAAAGTATGCGAATGAACTGGTAGACCTAGAGCAACTGCTGGGCTGGAATCTCGACTCTTGGCGCTAGATAGCCCGTGATCAGCCAGTCTTCGCCATAGGGCTGGATAGTAGTGCGCTCCAGCATATAAGCCTCTGACATATTTTTGATCCCTAAGTCGGTGACCGGACTCAAACTACCGCCAATAATTTTCGGCGCAATAAAAGCGTAGACTTTTTGAACTGCTCCCGCCGCGATCGCTAACCCTGCCAATTTGCCGCCGCATTCCCACAATACTTGGTTGCACCCCCGCGCTCCTAGTTCTGCCATCACCCGCCTGGGGGTAAGATCGTTTGAAACTATGACCTCAATGCCGCGATCGCGCAGACTGGTTTGTAAAGCTAGATTTTGGTTGAGTTGGGTAAAAACTAAAGTGGGCGCCGACCCGTCCCATACCTGGGCTTGGTTAGGCAAGTTCAGGCTGGGCGATAAAATTACCCGCAGGGGCTGGATCTGGCTTACCCCGTGGGTAGTGAGGCTAGGGTTGTCTAACCGCACCGTATTGCCCCCTGTGATCACAGCTTCACAGCTTGCCCGTAGCTGATGCACTGCCTGGCGGGCTAAATCCCCCGTAATCCATTGGCTATGACCAGTGGCAGTGGCGATCTTGCCGTCTAGGGTAATTGCATATTTCAAGATTCCCCAGGGACAGCCCGTGCGTTGGCGATGGCTGAATCCCTCGTTTAACTGCTGACAGGCTGGCTCTAAAACTCCTACCGCCACTTCTATGCCTGCGGCTCGCAAGCGATCGCACCCCTGACCTTGGACTCTAGGATCAGGATCGATCATGCCTACTACCACTCGCCCAATTTGGGCTTGAATAATTGCCTCTGTGCAGGGGGGCGTTCTACCATAGTGGTTGCAAGGCTCCAGATTGACATAGAGGGTAGCGCCTTTAACTGCCTGGGAATCAACAGCTTGGGCAGCTTGGAGTGCTAAAACTTCGGCATGGGGTTGACCCACCTGGGGATGAAAACCTTCACCCAACAAGCGATCGCCCTGCACAATCACACAACCCACCTGAGGGTTTGGCGCAGTTCTACCCTGGCGAGCTAATTCCAAGCAGCGCTGCATCCAGATCTGATCCATTAAGTACCCCGTAAATACTGGTTGCGTTCCTGGGCAGTCAAGTCAGACACTTCTAAATCACGGCGCAAAACCGTACCCGTTGGCCCAGAGATCAGGCGCGGTAAGGTTTTTTGATCCACTACCATTTTTCGGGTCATATTATAGGTGGTGTAGGTGGTGTCGGCGGTTTTGTAGTCAATGTCCACAATGGTCATGGTTTTAGTCACGGGCAGATTCCCCACCAACAATGGCCGAGGGCCGCTACCCAATGCCCCTGTATGCAGCAGTTGGAGCTTGCCGATATGAGCGGGATAGTAGGCATGGTGATGACCACTGATGTAGGTATGCACCCGCTGTTTTTCCAGCATCCGCCGCACCTTGTCCCCATTTGCAACGATTTCGCCCAGATCTTCCCGCCCGATCGCTACGGCATAGAGGGGCAAATGCCCAATCACAATGCGGATCTTGGCTGCCTGGGCGCGGGGTGATGCTAGGCTTTTCTCTGCCCAAGCTAGCTGCTCTGCCGGAATCTGGGAAGAAGACGCATCCCAAATCAAATAAAATACTTGCCCCTGCTCAAAGGTGTAGTAAAACGGAAACTGGCCGCGATCGACTATATTCACCCCAGGGTTATGCTTGGGATCGCGCCAATAGGCGGCTGCCAAGTCTCGCTCTTGCTGAAACAGAAATTTCTTATTCACTGATAGGGCGCTCGAAGCATCATGATTACCCAGGGTAAAGCCGTAGGGGATTTTTAGCTTACGAATCGGCGCGCCAATATGCCGATCAAACCCGTCCCACATTGCTTTGATTTCTGGCTCAGTTAGGGAGGGAAACTGTCCTGCTACCATGTCACCGCTACAGATCACCAAGTCTGGCTCCCAGTCGGGTAAATATTTCACCGCCAATAAAACTTCGCGGTCATAGGTAGTGGAGCCGTACTGGCTATTGAGATCGCTGATTACGGCAATGCGGAGATCGCCGCGCCGAGGAGCATACATCCCGATAGGGGCAGGATTGGGCGATCGCTTGGCTACGAGTTCAGGCGCAGTCACAGTTGGATTTTGGGTTGGGTTTGGGGGCAAGTCGGCAGTTACTGGGGTTCTAGCTTGCCACACCCCACGGGAAACCCCCGCCGCTAAACCACCAATCACGCCGCCGCCCATAAATAGCAAAGCCCGTCTTTTCATCTCTGTTGCCGCCAATACTTCAGCTAGTTTACTACAAAGCCCCTGGCCCAAAGCCGAGAGTGCCTTGACCTTGACCGATCGCTAGGGGAAATTTTAATCTCTGGCTGACATGATCCTTTGCCCTAGTAATTGCTGCCGCCAAGGGTAGTTCTAATGCCAAATTAGCCGCGATCGCTGCCGATAGGGTGCAGCCAGTACCATGGGTATGGGGCGTATCTACTGCTGTAGTCGGCAACACGGTGAACGACGCGCCGTCAAACCACACATCCGTAGCCTTGAGATTACCGGTCATTGCACCGCCTTTCACCAGCACATTTTGGGCTCCCAACTGCCAAATTTGTTGGGCTGCTGCCTGCATATCTGCCAAATTTTCAATCTTGATCCCCGCCAAAATTTCCGCCTCATAGCGGTTGGGCGTGACTACCAGCGCCAAGGGTAAAAGCCTCTGAGTTAGGGATGCGATCGCGGCTCGATCGATCAAAGTTACCCCTGCTCGTGACACCATTACTGGATCGACTACTAGGTGAGTTGGGGCTAAATCTCTCAATTTCAGAGCGATCGCTTCAATAATCTCTTGATTTAATAACATGCCAGTTTTGATTGCTCCCACCTGCATATCACTGGTGACAGCATCGATCTGAGCCACTACCATCTCAGGGGACAAGGCATCTACCCGCCTGACCCCACAGGTATTTTGGGCAGTTACGCAGGTGAGGGCACAGGTACCATGCACTCGAAAGTGAGTAAAAGCCTTGAGATCAGCTTGGATGCCAGCCCCGCCGCCGCTATCTGAACCAGCGATCGTCATTGCCATTGCAGTAGTCATAGAGCTATCAATATTTAATCAATCTCAGGCATCCTAACCGATCGCGCCACGGGTAACACCCATTTGGTTGTTGATTTTAGTTTGGCGCTTGAGGGTTTGCCAGAGTTCTGCGCCGGTGATTTTGCCATTCAATAATTGCTCATAAGCTGCAATGGTTCTGCTCACGGCGATCGCTGACTCGGTTAAAAACTCCAACCGTAGGTAGCGCACCCCTAGACTAATTAAAGCTGGCAGGTGCTCAGCCGCCGTTTGAGCCATGCCATTGTAAAGGGTATTGCGACAGCCAGCATCAGCCTTGAGCGGATGTTCTACTCCTGCCCGATCGCGCAGCTTGACCTCATGTTTTTCACAGGGTCTGCCGCAGTTGGTGTAATCCGTGCCTTCAGACAGAAAAGCACAAAATACACAATGCTCCATATGAAACATAGGGATATGCTGATGAACTGTGACTTCCCACCAGGTCGGCGGACTGGTTTGCAGCAGGTCTTGCAGTTGACCAAAATTTAGATCATAAGAAGCTGTAAGTCTCGCCAAGGGATACTCTGCCATCAGATACTGGGCGCTCAGGGGGTTAGCTAGATTAAGGCTAAAGTCACCGATATATTTTTGGTCGGGGTTGCGGGTTAAAAATTTCAAATGATCGTAGTTGCGGATCAAATAGCCAGATGGGTTAGCCGCTTGCATTTGGTCTAAAATCCATTGCTCTTGGGGCTTGCTAATACGGGGCGGTGCCAGGATGATCTCGCGATCGCTGCCCAATTTGACCGCTTGGCGGTAGTGGCGGGGGTCTTCAAATTCACAGTAAATTACCGAGATTCCCGCACTGATGGCGGCTGCCAACTGGCTGAGATCCCGCACCAATAGAGTTAGCTGTACTGGCGGGTGGTTTGCCCCTTGCTCCAGGGTGGGCAGCAGTTGGCGATAGGTAGCTTGGCGGTGCAATTGCCAAACCTGGGGACGACGGCGCAACTCTAATAATTTTTCCACCAGCGATCGCCGCAAGTGATTCAGCTCACTAACGGGTAAAATCAAGCCTGACTCCAGATGGTTCTCTAGCCTTGCCAAATAAAATGGAGTCTGCCCCAACCTCCCCAGTTGTTTGCGCAGTTGCTCAGTTGCTAAAGCATGAACCTGGGCAGCAACTAAAGGCATAGATGATTGGACTTGAGCCACATGACCGCCGCGATCGCGCCCAATTAAGGTCAGGACTTGACCGATTACCCCATGCACTTCTAGATCAAGGGGTTGGGCAAATTGGGGCGACTCACCCCTATAGGTCTGACGCACTTGGCGATCCAGGGCAGGATCGCTAGTTTTCCACATGCCACACCCTGGACGGACTTTTTGCCAATTAATCCCATGTTTACCAAAGCCAACTAGGCTAAATTCCCCCTGTACCTCTACCTGGTACACTCGACCTCCCTCTTCCGAGTCAAATACCACCCCATCCCCTGGCTTTAGGGGTGCCTTTAACTGCACATACAAGCGATCGCCTTCAACCTTGCTGACTTCCCCCAGATACACACCTCGCTTTTTGGCATAGCGACCATGGACTAGCTTTTGGTGATCAATTCCCTCAAACCACCCAGGGTATAGGCCCCGTGAAAATGCCATCTCTAGGTTGTACTGATCTTGCCCTTGCTCAGGCGGTAGAGCTTGAGCTATCCGATCCAGCGCCGCCCGATAGGTACGGGTAACAGTAGCAACGTACTCAGGGCTTTTCAGCCTTCCCTCAATTTTGAGGCAGCTTACTCCCGTCCGCACTAGCTCAGGCAGGACTGCCAAACCTGCTAAATCTTGAGGGCTAAGAAGATACTGGCGATCACCCAAGTTTACCTCTTTGCCATCGGCAATCAACTGATAAACCATCCGACAGGCTTGGGCACATTCCCCCCGATTTGCTGATCGCCCGCCCAAGGATTCACTAGTCAGGCATTGCCCCGAATAGGCTACACATAGCGCCCCATGCACAAATACTTCTAGCTTTGCTTGAGTTTGAGTCTGAATTTGGTTGATCTGCTTCAAGCTACATTCCCTGGCGAGCACTACTACCTCACAGCCCAGAGCTTCAGCAAACTCCACTCCCGCCCTGCTACTGATCGTCATTTGGGTGGAAGCATGAATTGGCAAATCTGGGGATAGATGGCGGATCAAGCGACATAGACCAATGTCCTGAACGATTACTGCATCTACTCCTGCAATGATGATTGACCGTAGATATTGCTCTAGCTGCTCTAGTTCACGGCTAAAGATCAAGGTGTTGAGCGTAACATAGGCTTTCACCCCACGTTCATGCAAAAAAGCTACCAAGGCGGGCAACTCAGGCTCAGTGAAATTATCAGATCGCAGCCGCGCATTAAATTTTTCTAAGCCAAAATAGATCGCGTCTGCACCATTTTCTACTGCCGCCCTAGCACAGAGCCAGTTACCAGCAGGAGCCAATAGCTCAGGTAGTCTAGTCATCCCCAAACAGCGCTTGCTTAGAGCTACTGAGTTCATGCCAGAGGGATTTGATCTGGTCATAGGCAGCCCGCGGGCTGATCTTGCCATTGCTTTCCAGGGCGCAGATCACGCTAGTGCGATTGGCAAACTCTTGAAGATTGGCGTCTAACATCAGGTTGCCAGGGGTAAATTCGCCACTGTACTTGGAATGGGGATTCACAAACTGATCCTTAGCGATCGCTTTTTTAGCCTGTTCTGCCAAAACCTGGTCGATCATGGCGGCTAGATTCTGCTGGGGATCATCCGTAGAACCTGAGTGGTCTGGAGAAGTAGACATTTATTTTACCCCTAGATTATTTATAGATTAACAAAGCTTGGCTCTGTTGAACTTATTCCAAAGCCCTAGCAGGATTTGCCCCACCCCACTAAGCCTGGGGTACAGCAGTTTTGAATAACTTAGCCAAGTTAGACTTGCGGCGCGCCCCTGTATTAGGATGAATGATGCCGCATTTCACTGCCTTATCAATTTTGCTATAAGCCAAGCTCATTTTTTGATTGATCGCATTCAAAGCTTCATCTGAAGGGCTAGCCTTGTAAATGTCTACAGCTTCACAGTATCTTTTGATCAGGGTTTTGACGGCTGATTTATAAGACTTGTTGCGAAGGCGGTTACGTTCGGCAATTTTTGCCCGTTTAATTGCTGATTTGATGTTTGCCATAGTTTGAGTTAGTTAGTTGAGCTCTGGTAGATAAAATAATTTAAGGGCTACAAATTGTGCGTTTCTGATCATATCATCTTTTGCCCTTAGCGCGGAAATCCATTGTTAGTTATGACCGAGAGTGCCTTTTCTCCTTTGCCCCCAGCCTGGACTAGGGCGGCAATTCATGCTCACCTATTGGCTTGTCCCCAATGCCAGAGAGCCGCTGCCGAGGCTGTAGGAGTTTGGCTGAATCGGTCTGCCCCAGTGTATGACCTCAACCACCGACGCCAATGGCAGGAGTTTTATCAGTGTAGTTGTGGTTGTGCCTGGTGGGCTTGGAGTAGCGATCGGCCGCCCAGCCAACTAACTCAAACCTAGAGTGTCACCCAATTGATCACCATCATGATAGGCGGCAAACAGGACTGGACAGGTCTTACCCCAGCCAATCTGACCTTGAGCATCGATTGCGATCGCGCCAAAATCTCTAACTCGCTGCTTACCTTCTGCCATGGACTTAGCGATCGCGGTATTGAGATCCATGCCATCGGTCACCCGCACCACAATTTTGCTGGCCAAGGTCTCATTTAAGATGTCTTCTCCTACGCCGGTACAACTCACCGCCGCCGCATGATTAGCATAGTTGCCGGCTGGAGTGGCGGAGTCACTCACTCGCCCTACCCGTTCAAACCCGCGTCCCCCTGTAGAGGTTCCCGCACAAAGCTGTCCCTGGCGATCTAGTGCTACCACCCCAATCGTACCGCGAGTTACTGCTGCCATCTTTCGGCTAGAGCCCGCCTGGCGATCCTCTAACCACTCCTGCAACCTTTGCTCTGTTAGGGGTTGATAAACTGGCAGCCCCAATTCCCTTGCCAACTCTGCTGCCCCCAGGTCTGAGAGAACGCGATCGCGCTCAGTCTGAAGAAATTTAGCCAACTCAATCGGATTTTGCACCCGTGAAACATTGATCACACCACTAAAAGTTTGACTACTACCATCCATGAGGGAAGCACTCATGCGAATTTGACCATCAGACTGCAATACTGAACCAGTACCAGCATTGAATCTGGGTTGATCTTCTAGCAGTTTGCATCCGATAGTTACAGTTTCCACCGCGCTAGCTCCTTCTCGGAGCAGGGCATACACCTCAGCTACAATTTGATGCAGACTAGCCTGTACCTCAGCTACCTGTCCCTTGCTATCTACCCTATCGCCAGCACCACCGTGAATAATTAATTTGGGTTTCATATTTAACACTAAGCGGGATGAAAGTAAAAGGCTAGGCCAATAATGCCATAGGTGGCAAGCAGTAAAGCGCCCTCTAGCCAGTTGGAGCGTCCATCTGAGCTAATGGAATTGGCAATCAAGACCGCCACGCCCACCGCCACAATTTCAAAGGGGTTAAAATTGAGATCCATTGGTTGCCCCAAGCACCAGCCCGCAATCACCAGCACTGGAGCCACAAATAGGGCGATTTGCAGGCTCGAACCCATTGCTACCGAGACCGATAACTCCATTTTGTTTTTAATTGCCACGGTGACCGCCGTGGTATGTTCCGCGGCATTGCCAATGATCGGCAACAAAATCACGCCAGTAAATAGGGCGGTCAAGCCCAGAGATGCCGTAGCCGATTCCAGGGATTCTACTAGTAGTTCAGATTCGTAGGCTACTGCCAGGGTAGAAAGCGCCAATACCCCTATCCATAACCATAGATTAACTCCTGCTTTAGATTGTTCTTCCTCGATCGCTGCGATTCCAGCATCGTACAGATGGGCATGGGTCTTCATGGAGAATATTAAAGTCAGCAAATATACCAGGATTAAAATCACTGAGACCGCTAAAGATAGCTTTTGTAAAACCACCTCAGCAATTCCTACTGAAGTCACATTTACCGCTGTCGGTAGCAGGATCGCAATTACTGCCAGATTCATAGCTGAAGCATTCATGCGGGCGATCGTCGGCTGAAATTCCTGCTCTTGATAGCGCAAGCCCCCCAGCAGCATGGCAAAGCCCATCACCAGCAACAAATTCGAGATAATTGAACCCGTAATACTGGCCTTGACTACTTCAATCAGCCCCGATTTTAGGGCGACGATCGCGATAATCAACTCAGTTGCATTGCCAAAGGTGGCATTCAGCAGTCCCCCTAAGGATGAACCTGCCACTACGGCAATTTCTTCTGTAGCCAGACTTAGCCAATAGGCTAGGGGTAAAATGGCTGCCATCGCCGTGAGAAAGACCACGATCTCTCCCCAACCCAAGAGGTGAGCCAACACTGAAATTGGGATAAATCCCAGCAGACCAAAGGCAAATAACTTCTGTACCATAATTACTCAGCTAGGTTTTACGCTTAAACAGACCAAAGAAACCGCCGCCCTGTTCTGGCTTTTTATCAGATTTCTTAGCCGGTTTAGGCTCCGACTTTTGACCGCTAGTTTTAGGCTTTGCTCCAGTTTGCTCCAAAGCGATCGCGTTTTTAGGGTCAAGCTTCAGAGCCTTTTGAAAATAGGATTTGGCTACCGTATTCGACTTTTGGGCACTATAGACTAGCCCCAACAAAGCATAGACCTGAGCCGAATTGGGTTCCAGTTTTTCAGCTAGCTTTAATTCAGCCAAGGCTTCCTGCCATTTTTTCTTGGCAATCAAGGCTTCAGCCTGCTGAATTTTGGGCTGCGCCCTAGGAGAAATTTGGGGCAGGGGCGGTAGGGAAATTGGTGGTGCTACCACCTTTATCCGAATTGGTTGGGAAATTTCTGCTTGGGTATATAAAAAAATCAAGTTGATTTCACT
>JANRLH010000113.1:0-7672 GCA_033762795.1 Pseudanabaenaceae cyanobacterium bins.68 | reverse complement strand
TTCAGCCTGCTGAATTTTGGGCTGCGCCCTAGGAGAAATTTGGGGCAGGGGCGGTAGGGAAATTGGTGGTGCTACCACCTTTATCCGAATTGGTTGGGAAATTTCTGCTTGGGTATATAAAAAAATCAAGTTGATTTCACTGAGTTCATTAGTATATTCCACCACCTTACTGAGTGAGAGGTATTGCTTGGCAGCCACCTCTGCCACATACTGCCTGTAGTTGACCTCATGGGCAAAGCGCACCAGTTTTTGCGCCCACTCCGACTGCACGGTGGGAGGGTGCTCCGACTTTTTTAAGTCAATAGCCAAGTAGCGGAGGGTGGCAAAATACTCATTGCGGCTGGCATCGTTATCCAAAATCTTATAGGCAGGGGTGACCAATTTGGCGTAGTACTGGGTAGCCCAGCCCCGCTGCACCGTGGAAAGACTGTAGACATCAGGATGTAGACTCTTAGACAACGCCTTGAACCGATTGCGAATTTCTTCTACCTCACAGGTGATGGGCAACCCCAACACCGCATAATGATCGACCACATCTTTGACTGCTAGGCCACGGGTCAACTTGAATGATTTTGAGGACTCCACCGCTCACATCACCTTCGCTAGTTGTTCTTTTAGTTTACCCCCTGGGTTGATTTTGATTGCGTTTAATTAGAACGATGAATAGTAAAGAATTTGATCGGTTGCTGCTCAATCAGGCGTTCGGCAGTAAAGGTCATCCCTAGCCTTTGGGCCAGTCTGGCGGAGTCTAAATTGGCGCGATCGCAACTAGCAACCAAGTAAGCAAAGCCCAGTAGGTCAAAACTATAGTTAATCACTGCCTGCGCCGCTTCTGTCGCCAGTCCTTGCCTAGTCCAAGCGGGTAAAAGAGCATAGATCAACTGGGGCTGGGGTTCGCCAAAAAAGTACCACAGTCCGGCAAAGCCAATCACAGAGCCGCAGGTCTTTAACTCTAAGCCCCAGATCCCAAAGCCAAACTGGGCAAATAGCTCTAGGCTCTGGTGCAGCATTGCCATAGCTTCAGAGCGGGGAATCACCTTCTGATCGCACAGATAGTGGCGCACATACTGGTCAGTGAGAATTTGGTAGAACTGCTCAAATTGATCTAACTGAACAGGCTTTAACCAGAGGCGATCGCTAGCCAGCACAATCATTAGCGTGTGGTAACCACCGATTCAGTCATGTAGATCAGTTGTACATTGGGTGCCAAGGTGATGATGTCACCATGACATAGAACATGGGAACTGATTTTTTGTTGATGGTTAAGCAACACCCCATTCACACTGGGCTTGCCAGAAACATCTCCATCGATAATGCGGAAAGAGTATTTACCAGGCTCTGGCGCAGGTACTCGCAGCATTACGGCGTGCTGACGGGAAACAAACCGAGAATGGAGTTGAATATCATTACTCTCATCTCGGCCAATGGTGTATTTGAGACCACTGAGTACAAAAGTACGACTGCCCTTGGCATCGGTAATCAGCAATGTGTGACTTATGACTGTCTCATTCATTATGGTGAAAAGGTGGCGACAGAATTTTAGGAGCCTAGTTTGAAGCGAGCAAAATAATCCGATTGCTTAAATACTAGCAGTGAGTTGGATAAAAATTAGAGCTAAAATTTCTGTCTCTAGATCAGGAATTAAGCTGGGGCTATTTATTCATAAGGCATCGCTTAGCAAAGTAGGCTTAAAGCATAATTTTGGGTTACAAAAGGCTATGTATATTAGAGCATACCCTAGGACTAATACCAATTCTCCAAATCTTCACTACAGATGGGGTGTGGGGCAAGGCTCCATTCCAATTAATCCATACTCTAGCCATAGGGATTTAGGATCAGAGCTTCACATATGGACGATCTAAACTATCTTGCTGGTGTAGATGAGGTAGGCAGAGGTGCGCTCTTCGGCATAGTAGTGGCAGCAGCCGTAATTCTGCCGCCAGGAGTTGAACCCAACTTAAGCCGGGCTGGGGTAAGAGACAGTAAGACCTTGAGTGCTAAGCAGCGTCAGCAACTAGACCAGGTGATCCGCAGAATCGCGATCGATTGTCAAATTGGCATAGCCACCGTAGCCGAAATTAACCAACTGAATATTCTCGAAGCTAGTTTATTAGCCATGGAGCGGGCGATCGCTCAACTCAACCCTCTGCCTGATCTCTGCTTGATTGACGGGAATCAGCCTCTACGCTTTCGCGAACTCCAACCTCTGCCCCAGCAGACAATTATTGGCGGGGATCAGCAACAGGTAGCGATCGCGGCAGCAAGCATTATCGCTAAGGTATGGCGCGATCGCCAAATGCAGATCCTCGATCACCAATACCCTGGCTATGGTCTAGCCCAAAACAAGGGATACGGGACTCTTGGCCATCGCCAAGCCATTCAAACCTTGGGTTACAGCGACCAGCATCGCTATTTTCGGGTGAATTAGAGTCAGAACTTACCCGGCCCAATTTGTGAGTTTTTGTAAAAAAGGAGTTTGAGGGCAGAGCCTTCAAGTGGGGAGCGTAAGGAACGTAGGCGAAGCTGTTAGCCCCACACCCCACTTAGAGCCAGGTTTTTAGATCGCGTTTGGGTAAGTTCTAAGAGTGTTCTAAGTTGACTAAGCCATGTTGTAAGGCATAGCGGACTAACTCAGTGCGGCTGCCCGTACCTGTTTTACCAAACAGCCGACTCACATACTTCTCCACATTACGAATGGTAGTTCCCAAGCGCCGCGCAATCTCCTTATTCATTAGTCCCTCTACTACCAAGTCCAGCACACTCTGCTCCCTGGGCGTAAATTCTAGTTTGATTGGCGGCGGGGTAACCGTAATCGAATAGGCTGGGTCAGCATTTTTCTGGCGCAATAGGGCTTTAATTTCGGCAATCTGCCCCGCTAGATCATTCAATTCTGCCCCAGAACTAGCTGGACTACGGCGCTGCAGTAGGTTTTCTGCGATCGCTACCAACTCATCAGGGTCAAAAGGTTTAGATAAATAGGCGTCACATCCCGCTTGATAACCAGCAATCCGATCGCTAGTCATGCCCCTAGCGGTTAAAAAAATTACTGGTAGACTGGCAAACCTTTGATCAGCCCGCAACTTTTGTAAAAATTCATACCCATTTACCTGGGGCATCATCACATCAGAAATGACTAAATCGGGCAAGAACTGCTCTAGGCTTGACCAACCCTCTAATCCATTGGCTGCTGCCCGCACACTAAATCCACTATCCTCCAGATAAGCTTTAACTGCTTCTCTTAAACCCGGTTCGTCATCCACCAGTAAAATGTTTGCACCCATCTGATTATTTACTCAAAGCTTTGGCTAAATCCCCTACCCGAATTTGCCCGCCCGAAATCATCCGAGCCACACTGGAGCGAGCATCCACTTCGACAATCTGCACTTGAGCTACAGGCTGGGTGCTACGCCGCAACACCTGACCCGATACTGGATCTTTAATTTCTTTGCCCACGCGCTCTATAACTAGCCGCATTCCTACCCGCAAACCAGCGCGATCGCCCTGATTTAACACAATTTGATTACCTGAAACATCTGCCACCACAATACTGGCAGCTACCGCCGACTGTCCGCCTAATTTGCTTGCTGCCCCCACCAACTCAGTCGCCACCTGCTCGATCGCTTTCTCGGTAGCCAAAAATACCAATTTCTCCTCATTACTAGTGCTGGAACCACCGCCAACCCGCCCACCAAAGCCATAACCCGACAAGTTAGTATCCGACTGGCTGACATTCCCAGTACCTTGAGCTACTGCTAGGATTTCACCTGAGCTGGTATCTACCAGCCGTGCATTAAGCTGAACATAGGCATCTATGTCGGTGGATTCGATCGCTAAACCAAAGGGCAACCTGATCCCAAAGCTACCGCCAGAGTTACGAGACTGGGCATCCATTCGGGTCACTGCCCCAATGATTACCGCATCTACCCCCAAAATCTTGCCAACTTCGGCTGCCGTACTAGGGTCTAAGCGTCCAGTAGTACCCAGATTTTGTTCCCGTAATACGGCATCTATGCGGCTACGTTCAATCAAAGCATAGGTACCATCTTTGACTAGGCGATCCACCAAAATGTCACTCACGCCACGGGAAACCCCAGGAATACTGTTATAGAAACCAGGCGAACTCACATTGCTAAAATCAAAATTCAACACTGCAATGCGGCGGCGGGCGCGGGGTTGAGCGATCGCATCCATCCAAACATGGGTTGCCAAATCTAACACCACAGTCTCAGCAGCAAGGATGCTAGTGGTAACTAAGGTAACTGCAACTAGGGAATAGCAAAGCTTTAGCAGCAAAAGTGGTCTAGAGGTATCCATAGCTAGTCAGGGCGGCAATTACCTTATCTACACTTTGATCAATAGTTTCTACCGCAGTATAACAGGTTACCTCTGGCAAATGGGGCGGCTCGTAAGGATCATCAATTCCTGTAAACCCAGTAATTTTACCTGCCCTAGCCTTGGCATAAAGCCCTTTCACATCCCGCGATTCACAAATCTCTAGCGGAGCGCTCACATATACCTCAAGAAAATTGCTGGCGCTGGCACGCACCTGCTGCCTAGTGTCACGATAGGGGCTAATCACCGCCGAAATCGCAATTACACCGTGCTTGGCCAACAGGTTTGCCACAAAACCTACGCGCAATACGTTTAAATCCCGATCCTGCTTACTAAAGCCTAGACCGTGAGAGAGGTTGGTACGAATAATATCGCCGTCTAAGAGTTCTGCTGCCCTTTGGCGTTGTTGCAAAATCTGTAATACCCCTAGAGCGATCGTGGTCTTACCTGCACCGCTCAGACCAGTGAGCCACAAAATTGTGCCTGTTCTTGTCATTTCCAAAATTAGCAATCAGGCTAACCATATTAACAGGAATTAGGTGTGCTCTCAGAGCTAACTTTGTGAGGATTGTGATCAAATTAGGAATTAGGCAAAGGCGATCTAAAACCCTAGCTTTAAGTGGGGTGTCGGGCTCCACCTGAACGCTTTGCCCTCAAACTCTCTTCTTACAACACTTCCCAAACTAGGGTGCATAAGTCCTAAAAAAATAACGAAAATCCTGAACTTGGAATTAGCTAGCTAGGAGCATCCAGAACTTCAGGATTTAGATAGATTTTACAGTGCTAGAAACGTGACTAGATCAAGCCCCAGAAGTGTAGTACCCCTTGACCGGTAGCTAATTCGGTAGCTAGAGCAGCCACAAAGCCAATCATAGCGAGGCGACCATTCCAGTTTTCAGCGCCAGAGGTAAAGCCCCACATCCAAGAATTGCGATTATCGTTTTCCATTTTTTTGACCTGTATGTTTTTAGCCTACATGAAGAAATGTAACAGATAATTTCAGGATTTACAATCTATTTCTAAGGCTATTTTTAAGTTCTATTTTCCCCAAAGCTTAACCAAGCACCTAATCTTGAATAATCACCATATTTTGGGCTTCCCCAGCTTGAAAATTGTCAAAGCTGATAGCAATGCCCCTAAACCCAGAGCGGGACTAAACTCAAATGGTACAGGTGTTGCATTGATTTGTAACAAGTTAGAACTAGGGCTAGAAGCATAGGTAGTTCCGCCGTCTAGGCTACCAGACCAACCATTGAAGCTGGCGATCCCAGTGGGAACATTGGTGGGGGGATTATCAGCCCTCCACTCAAATTCACTACCATTGGCAGCACTTACCAATAACCAGTAGCGTGTATCTGCGCCAAAAACAAAACTACTAGTGGGTAAAAATGTAAAGCTATCAATACTTATCCCGTCTATACCTGGACCCTCGGCAACAGGTGTTTCAAAACCAACAGGCTGTAAAGTGGCTTGATTAGGATTGGTACTGGTTAGCAGGGGGTCAGCAAAGACTTGTAACAGAGCAGTCTCAGTTTCAAGATCAAAATTACTCAGTCGCAATACCACGCTATCCAGGGTATAGCCTGGTGCTGGCACAGTGAAGCTGATTGCCTTTTGGCGCTGCCCATTGAAACTAGGTGGTACGCCAAAACTGTTTACTGGCGGATAATTGCCCAACAGGACTGCCCCATAGCTAGCAATGGGGGCAATAAATTGAACTAAAGTCGCGATCGCTATTCCAGCCGATGAATGCTGCAAAAACTTTACTAATCTATTTTTTCGGTTTATACCGTAGGCTTTCAACCCATTAATCTTCTTGGTGGTCATAGAGCAAGTAAGGATATTAGTTAATTAGGAGTTTGCAGGTAAATATACCCTTGATAAAAGCCCTTGTCTAAATCC
The DNA here is from genome assembly GCA_033762795.1 of Pseudanabaenaceae cyanobacterium bins.68. Lineage (GTDB taxonomy): Bacteria > Cyanobacteriota > Cyanobacteriia > Pseudanabaenales > Pseudanabaenaceae > JANRLH01. The sequence continues at coordinate 1,438 of JANRLH010000113.1, read as the reverse complement.
TTGCCTGAAGATTTGGGCTTTCAAGATTCAGGCTGATCCTCTGTACGCAGTTTACGAGCTTCACTGAGTTGGTTAATCAAGGATAACACCTTGGCTCCTCGTTCATAGGAGCGATCTTCTTCAAATACTACTTCAGGGGTACGGCGTAATCCCAGCCTTTGCCCCAATTCTCGCCGCACAAATCCAGTAGCGGCAGCCAGCCCAATCATAGTCTGTTGGCGAGCCGCTTCGGTGCCATAAATACTTACAAAAATGCGCGCATGTTGTAAATCTCCAGACATCACCACCTCGGTAACGCTAGCCATGCCGACTCCTACTCGCTCATCTTTAATATCTTGCTGGAGCATGATGCTCACTTCACGCTTTACCAATTCGGCTACACGCGCTACTCTTCGATCAGTCGCCATGGTTTGTTCTTGCCTGTCAGTTTTGTCTATTCCTGCTCCATTTTAGTCACCTGACCTAAAAATCTGCCAAGTCTCGATCTAGGTTTTGGTCTGCCCAGGAAATTGGGTCATCCAAAGGCTCAAGGTGAGTGATCACATTGGTATGGTAGCTCAGGACAGTGGCAATTTCTATTTCAAGGCGATCGCATAGGCTATGACCTTGACGCACTGTCCAATCTCCTGGCACCAGTACATGCAAGGAAACAAACCGCCTTACCCCAGCAACCCGCGTTCGCAGGGCATGGAAGTCTACTCCCTGATCGCGATAGGTATCCAGGATTTGGGTGATCAATTGCAATTCGGTGGCGGGCAAGGAAGTATCGACCAGGCCTGCACCAGTCTCAGCTAATAGTCTTAATCCAGTCCAGATAATATTTGCTGCTACCAGCAGGGCTACCAGGGGATCTATAAATTCCCAACCAGTCAGTTTTACTAAAGCTAGTCCTACAACTACCCCTGCTGAAGTCCACACATCCGTAAGTAGGTGATGGGCATCTGCTCTAAGGCTGATCGAACGCAATCGTCTACCGCCACGCAGCAAAATGTAAGCAGTGATTCCATTAATACAACTGGCAAGCAGCACGAGTAAGATCCCTGCATCTATGCGTTCTAGCTCAACCCCAGGTTTGACTAGTTTTTCCCAGGCAGCGATCGCGATCGCTAAAGCTGCTACCAAGATCAAAATTCCTTCTAGGGCGCTAGATAGATATTCAAACTTAGAATGCCCATGGCTATGCTCAGCATCAGGAGGTTGAGCCGCGATCGCTAACATCCAAGCAGTTACGATTGCTGCCACCAAATTGACTACTGATTCCAGGGCATCCGACAGTAAACCGACCGAGCCAGTAAGCCAGTAGCCGCCACTCTTCAGGCCAATGGTAGTAATTGCTGCCGCGATTGAAAGTCTGGCATAATCATGCACCGACCAGAGATTTTCAGATCGATCATGAGAATGACCATCACCTGGATTTGTTGGCTGCTTAGACACTAGG
>JANRLH010000112.1:0-1884 GCA_033762795.1 Pseudanabaenaceae cyanobacterium bins.68 | reverse complement strand
TTTCTCTAGTCCTCCTTGGGCGGTGAAGAATTTTAAGCCGTTGCGGTTGAAGGGTAAATGACTGGCAGTGAGCATGATCGCGCCGTTGCAGTTGCAGCCTTCAGTAATCGTACTCATGAACATAGCTGGAGTTGAGGCGATCCCAAAATCATACACTTGGCTGCCGAGGGCATTAATGCCATCCATGGTTGCCTCCATGAGGGCTGCGCCAGATAAACGGCTGTCCCGCCCCACACTAATGCTTAATGCAGTAGGGGGTTGATTTTGCCGTTGAGATAGCCACGTGGCAAAGGCTTGTCCCAGAATTTTGACAATTTCAGGTGTTAAATTTACCTCTTCGTTGGCCACGCCAGCGATCGCTACCCCACGAATATCTGAGCCATTTTGCAGCTTGTGCCAGTTGATTGTCATGGTGTTTGCCTGATTTGTGCTGAAGCTAGTCTATTACATTTGGCTGGCTAATTCGGTCAAGCGATCGCGCAACACCTGAGCTTGGATTTGCAGTTCGGCTAGTTCTGCCTGCGCTTTAGTAATCACTTCGGCAGGTGCCTTGGTGACATAGCTAGGGTTGGCTAATCTAGTCTGGAGCGGCGCGATCGCGTTTTCGATTTTTTGCAGATTTTTAGTTAATTTAGCTTGTAACTGTTCTAAATCAATGGCGCCCGCCAGGGGAATTAAAACTTGCACACTGGCAGCTACCCCTGTCGCCACCTGCCCTAAACCTAGCGGCACCGCCTCTAGTACTTGAATTTGTTCGGCTTTAGCCAAATTTTCGATGTAACTTACCGCCGCCTTCAGTTGGGAGCGATCGCGCTCAAGTTCAGACTGTAAAATAGCTTTGACTTTAATACCTGGTTTAATCTCAGATTCCGCTCGCAGATTCCGAATTACCCGAATCACTTCAAACACTAGCTGAAATTGAGCCTCTAAATTTGGATCAATCCAGGCTGGATCGGCTTGGGGATAAGCTTGAATTGCCAAGTAGGAAGACCTGTTGGCTGGGTGGGGCAGGGTTTGCCAGAGCTCCTCGGTAATGTGGGGCATATAGGGATGGAATAGGCGCAAAATCCCTTCCCACATTTGCAGCAGTACCCGTTGGGCGGTGAGCTTAGTTGGCTGATCTAGTAGTCTGGGTTTGACTAATTCAATGTAATAGTCACAGAAATCGCCCCAAATAAACTCATACAACAACTTTGCCCCTTCTCCCAACCCATAATTTTGCAGTAGCTGGTTCACCTGGGCAGCAGTGCGATGGAAGCGGGAAATGATCCAGCGATCGCTCAATTCTAGATCTGGGGCTGCTAACTGCCACAGGGACTCAGGCTCAGCACTCTCCAGATTCATGGCCACAAATCGAGAGGCATTCCAAATCTTATTGGCAAAGTTGCGTGCTGCCTCTACTGTGCCAGATTCACCGGTTTTGCGATTGTAGTCCATGCGCACATCCTGACCCGCGCCCACCACTTCTTTGATCAAGGCGTAGCGCAGGGCATCAGTACCATATTGATCAATTAGACCGAGGGGATCAATGCCGTTATTTTTGGACTTGGACATTTTTTGGTTCTGCTCATCTCGAATCAGGCCATGGATATAGACATCTTGGAAGGGCATCTCTCCCGTGAAATAGCCCGCCATCATGGTCATCCGCGCCACCCAAAAGAAGATAATGTCGAAGCCCGTTACCAGGGTGCTAGTGGGATAGAAGGTGCTCAAATCTACTGAATCCTGGGGCCAGCCTAGGGTTGAGAACGGCCACAGTCCGGAGGAGAACCAGGTATCCAGCACATCTTGGTCTTGAGTTAATTCAACCGCAGGATTGCCAGTTTTAGCCTGGGCTTGAGCGATCGCTTCGGTCAAATTCCTTGCCACATAGACATTGCCGTC
>JANRLH010000111.1:0-10876 GCA_033762795.1 Pseudanabaenaceae cyanobacterium bins.68 | reverse complement strand
GCGGCGGTTTGAACGCAACGGCTCCTCTGGCATCCCTAGCTCTGGGGTAATCCACATTGGCAACATCAAAATTGATACCAACAAGCGTCAAGTCTATAAAACTGACGAACGGATTAGACTCACAGGCATGGAATTTAGCCTACTCGAACTCCTAGTGGGCAAATCTGGCGAGGCTTTCTCCCGTGCCGATATTCTTCAAGAAGTATGGGGCTACACACCTGAACGCCACGTGGATACCAGGGTAGTAGATGTCCATATTTCTCGGCTGCGGGCCAAGCTCGAGGAAGACCCTAGCAATCCCGAACTGATATTGACTGCCAGAGGCACAGGCTACCTGTTCCAGCGCATCGTAGAGCCGGGTGAAGAAGGTAAGGATAAGCCGAAGGACAAGTAACCACAGGCTCAAGCGCACTCCTAGCAGAGCCGGGTGAAGAAGGTAAGGATAAGCCGAAGGACAAGTAACCACAGGCTCAAGCGCACTCCTAAAAACACAAATACCTAAAAAAGGGGTCGCAGGGGCGTAAGCCCCCGTACTCCCCAGAACTACAGCCGTAGCCCCTGACTAGAAGCCAGTCTGGCACGCCCTGAATTTGCCCATTCCTGTAAAGATTGAATTTCCGCTTGAGCAGTGCGAGCTAAAGGCACAATTTGACTGGCAGCCTCCAGAATATCTTCAGTAGTAAAGTCACGATCTTGACTAAAACCAGAGTGCATAGCTTCAATTACTGCCTGCTCGATCTCAGCACCAACAAACTCAGGTGTTTCGTAGGCCAAGCGCTTGAGGTCATATTCTCGCAAACTCAAGGGTCGGTACTTACTTAGATGTACTTGAAAAATTTGCTCGCGCTCCGTTTGATTGGGCAAACCCACAAAGAACAGTTCATCGAACCGCCCCTTACGCAGCAGTTCAGCCGGCAGTTGCCGAATATTGTTAGCGGTAGCGACTACAAATACTGGTGCAGTTTTTTCCGCCATCCAGGTCAAAATCGTAGCTAGAACCCGACTCGTAGTACCAGAATCGCCCCGACCATCACTGCCGCCAAAGGCTTTGTCAATTTCATCAATCCACAAGATGCAAGGAGCTAGGGCTTCGGCAATTTGAATCATCTGACGGGTGCGAGATTCGCTTTCTCCTACCAGCCCCGCAAATAGACGACCAATATCTAGGCGCAACAGGGGCAGTTGCCATTGATGGGCGATCGCTTTGGCAGTTAAAGATTTGCCAGTACCTTGAATGCCTGCCAACAGTAAGCCTTTGGGGTAGGGTAAGCCATAGGCACGGGCGCGATCGCTAAAAGCGTTACCTCTTTTCAGCAGCCATTGTTTGAGTTGATCAAGACCACCGATTTGGCTAATTTCTACATGGGCGGGGTAAAATTCTAAAATTTGGGTCTGACGAATACTCTGGCGTTTTTCGGCCAAGATCATCTCCACGTCATCTCTGGTGAGTTGCTGATGATCGGCGATCGCCCTAGCTAGCACTCTTCTAATCCGTTCTAAGGATAGACCTTGACAGGAAGTGACTAGCAGATCAACGACGGCAGGGGGCTGCTCAGCCAACAGTTGATTAATCTCCGTAGCGATCGCTTGGCGATCAGGAAGCGCAAACTCCAGCACTGTAATTGATTCAACTAGGCTATCGGGAATTTGGATCTGATGAGACAGAATCACTAGGTTTTGAGTGGTGCTATGCAGGCGCTTGACGAGGTTTTTTAGTTTCCGCGCGATCGCAATATCTTCCAAAAATCGCTCAAAGTCCCGCAATACAAACACGGCAGCCTGATTGGTCTTCTCCACTAGCTCCAAAGCCTGAAGTGGATTGCGCTTGCCAACTCCTTGATCGTTGGGGTTACCCTGATAGCCCTCCACAAAATCCCAGATGTAGATTTGCCTGCCCAACTGCTTGGTCACAGCAGCGATCGCTTTCTCTGCCCTTTGTTCTTCACGAGTCGCCACATAGATCACTGGGTATCTGGCTCGCAGCATTAGGTCTAGTTCTGATTCAAACTGCATTGATGTAAATTATTTGGCACTCTTGGGTATTATATGGTAGCCAATCTACCTAGCTTGCGGGATTTAGCGGGAACCAAGATGAAAACCGGAAAATTAAACCTAGCAGATCGACAGTCCTGGTCAAAGTTTCAGCACATTTTGACTAGTTTTGCCTCTGACTATATTGCTCTGGTGGCACCAGAACGCACCAAATTTACCCTAGAGCAGCAGTCTTTGGTATTGACTTTCAGCTTGATCAAATCCCAAGGCAGTCGCGCTGATCTGAATCAATTTACCTACAACCTTGAGCAATTTGTCGCCAAGCTAGAACTGATTGGCATCAGCGAAGTGAGATTACACTTTGTCAGCGCAGGTGAAGTGCCTAGCCTGCTGTTTGAGCATAGATTTGCCATAGATTTGATTGCACCTAGCTCTTTGGCAGTCAGGGGCGGTAGTCTTGCGAAAACCCCAAAAAATCAGCGCCGATCGCTGGGTCGGTCAGTGGGCAGATCCCTTGGTCAAACCTTTGGCAAGCTCTCTGGAGTCCAGATTCGGCGAGTAGCTCAGGCAACTTCAGCCTTGGTAGTGCGCGATCCCAAAGGCACTTTGGTGCAGGTCGGTACCTATGCCAAGCAAAATTTTGTGGCAGCAATTGACTGGGTAGATAATTTTCCTTGGGAAACCTGGAAAAACTCAATCCTAGAAGCGCAAAAGCGCCGCCATGCCCGCAACTTGGTCAAAGCTTTGATCGAAGATGCTCTGATCTTGGCAGCCCTGCTCATTTCTCTGCTATGGGGGATGAACTCGATCTCTTTTGCCAGTGTGGATGTAGCTACTATGCCAGTCGCGCACTTTGATCGCGCTGTAGGTGAGCAGAAATATCGCTGCGGGCTGCTGCCTGGAGTGAATAAGCGCAACTACCTCTGTTTAGCGCGAAATATGTCCTACAAGCAAGTGTCTAGTATTTTGGGTGGAGATGGTAAGCCGGTGGGTCTGAATCCTGAATATGGCAAGCAGGCAGTCACTATCACCTGGAAAACCTGGACAGGCGGCTCCCTGAATGCAATTTTTGCGGGCGATCGCCTAGTAGCGAGAGCCTACCAGAATATTTAAGTAATCTTGCCCCAGTCAAACTTGGATCAAGCGCCACTCCCAGTAGCGAGAGCCTACCAGAACATTATAGAACGCCCACTGAGCTTAGATTTGTCCAAATTCTTAGCGGCTGGACAGTATGAAGTCACGTAGTTTTGTTGCTGAATGCTATGATCGAGAGCCAAGCTAATTCTTCTAGTATCTATGTCAGTTTTGTTGGCGATCGCGATCTTGGCAACCCTAGTTTTAGTGCATGAAGCAGGGCACTTCCTGGCAGCCAGGGGGCAAGGCATTCATGTTAGTCAGTTTTCTTTGGGATTTGGCCCCACCCTGTGGAAATACCAGGGCGATCAAACCGAATATGCTTTACGCCTATTTCCCCTAGGTGGCTATGTGGGTTTTCCCGATGATGATCCTGAAAGTAAAATCCCTGACCATGATCCCAATTTACTCAAAAACCGACCTATTTTAGATCGAGCGATCGTGATTAGTGCGGGAGTAATTGCTAACTTTATTTTTGCTTACTTTGTCCTACTGATGATGATCACGACTGTGGGCATTCCTGTCGCCGACCAACCTGGGATTAAAATCTCTCAGATCATCGGTGCTGATGCTCCAGCCGCGATCGCTGGTCTGAGAGCGGGTGATGTAATTTTGGCAGTTGACCAAGCTGCGATCGGTAACCAACTTAGCAACCTAGACCAGTTTCAAGCTCTAGTGGCTGAGCGCCCCGAAGTTCATCTCAGCGTAGCTCGGGATCAGCAAAACCTAGAGTTCACAGTGATTCCCCAGGGCAAACCAGGCAGAATTGGCGTAGGCTTGTCCTGGAATGGCACTCCCCGTCGTCAGCCCATTACCAACCCCTGGGAAGCCCTAGCGATCGCTACCCAAGAGTTTAATCACTTGATCACCACTACCTGGCATGGCCTAGTGCAGCTAGCAACTAATTTTTCCTCAGTTTCTAGTCAAGTTTCTGGCCCAGTGGCAATTGTGGCAGCAGGAGCGCAGTTGGCAAAATCTAACCAAGCAGGTCTATTCGACTTTACGGCGATCATCAGCATCAACCTTGCCATTATTAATCTTTTACCTCTACCTGCCCTAGATGGCGGTCAATTACTATTTTTGCTAATTGAATTACTGCGGGGTGGCAAACCTCTACCCGCTAAGCTGCAAGAAAACGTAATGCAAGGTGGTTTGGTAGTGATTCTTGGTCTGGGCCTATTTATGGTTGCCCGTGATTCTCTAGGCTTAATTCAGCAAAGTGGCTTAATTCCCCTTTAAACTGCCATGATTTTAGTAATTGATAACTACGATAGCTTTACCTACAACCTAGTGCAGTACCTAGGCGAACTATCGCAGCATCTTCCTCACTTGGGAGATGTAGTAGTGTATCGCAATGATCAAATTGATCTAGAGGGGGTTAAAGGACTTAATCCAGCCGCGATCGTAATTTCTCCAGGGCCAGGCAGACCAGAGCAGGCAGGCATATCCCTAGAAATCTTGCAGGATCTAGCCCCCAATATGCCGATTTTAGGTGTGTGCCTCGGTCATCAGAGTATGGGAATTGTCTATGGTGGGCAGGTGGTGCTAGCACCCTACCTCATGCATGGCAAAACCTCAGAAATTTTTCATGACGGTAAGGGAATTTTTACAGGGGTAGCAAATCCGTTCATTGCCACTCGCTATCACAGTTTGGTAATCGATCCCGCCAGCCTGCCGCCCAACCTTGAAGTTTCTGCCCAGACCGCAGATGGCATTATTATGGGAGTACGTCACCGTCAGTTTCCCCAAGTTGAAGGGGTGCAGTTCCATCCTGAGAGTATTCTGACTTTGGCGGGGAAGCAGTTATTAGCTAACTTTTTGAGCCAAATACAATAATGCAGGTTTGAATAATTGGGATAAATCCTAAATATATTTTTTTGTTACAACCATAGCCATAAATCTACTCCTGTTCCCATAAACTGCACCCATCTTCCCAAGCTCAACCATGGATAGAAACACCGCTGAACTGCTAGTTAAATGTCTGGAGAATGAAGGCGTAAAACTAATTTTTGGTCTTCCAGGCGAAGAGAATATGGAGATTTTGCAAGCTCTGGTGCATTCTCCTATTCGATTCATCACAACTCGCCATGAACAGGGAGCGGCTTTTATGGCTGATGTCTATGGCCGCTTGACTGGGAAAGCTGGCGTATGCCTGTCCACCCTCGGCCCTGGAGCTACCAACCTAATTACTGGAGTTGCGGATGCCAACCTGGACTGCGCCCCCCTGATTGCCATTACTGGTCAGGTAGGTACCGATCGCATGCACATTGAGTCTCATCAATATTTGGATCTAGTAGCGATGTTTGCGCCAGTGACCAAATGGAATGCCCAAATTGTCCGCCCCGGCATCACTCCAGAAATTGTGCGCAAGGCGTTTAAGATCGCCGAAAATGAGAAACCTGGGGCAGTGCATATTGACTTACCAGAAAATATTGCCGCGATGGTGGCTGAAGGTGAACCCCTAGATTCCCACAGTAGCGAAAAGATCTATGCTTCTTTCCATAGTTTTTCGGAAGCGGCGAATTTGATTGCTAAAGCCCACAATCCAATTATTTTAGCGGGTAATGGTGTGATTCGCTCCCATAGTAGTGACGCTCTAACTGAGTTTGCTACCCGTTTGCATATTCCGGTGGCGAATACTTTTATGGGCAAGGGCGTAATTCCCTACACTCATCCGCTCTCCCTCTGGACGGTGGGATTACAGCAGCGAGATATTATCACCAGTGCGTTTGAATGTGCAGATTTGGTGATTGCGGTGGGCTATGATTTGGTTGAATATTCACCGAAAAAATGGAATCCAGAGCAAAAGATTCCGATTGTGCATATCAGCGAAAGTCGAGCAGAGGTAGATAGCAGTTATATTCCCAAAGTGGAAGTAGTGGGCAATATAGGCGACTCTCTAAGCGAGATCATGCACCGTGCTGATCGGCGGGGGTTGCCTGCTCCCTGTGGCGTAAGTTTGCGACCTGAAATTGTGGCTGACTATCAACAATATGCCGAAGATCAGGGCTTTCCGCTCAAACCCCAAAAGATCATTTACGATTTGCGCCAGGTGATGCAGCCTGAGGATATTGTGATTGCTGATGTGGGGGCTCACAAAATGTGGCTAGCTAGACATTACCATTGCGATCGCCCTAATACCTGTCTGATTTCCAATGGATTTGCCGCCATGGGCATTGCCATTCCTGGAGCGGTGGCAGCTAAGCTGGTCTATCCTGATCGCAATATTGTAGCTGTGACTGGGGATGGTGGTTTTATGATGAATATGCAGGAACTAGAAACTGCTGTGCGGGTGGGGGCAAATTTTACGGTGTTGATTTTCAATGATGGCGGCTATGGCTTGATTGAATGGAAGCAGGAGGTGCATTACGGCACTTCCCACTTTATCAAGTTTGGCAACCCTGATTTTGTCAAACTAGCAGAGAGTATGGGTTTGAAGGGCTATCGTTTGACTGCTGCCGATCAGTTGATTCCGACCCTCAAAGCCGCGATCGCTCAGCCAGTGCCAACAATTATTGACTGCCCTGTGGATTACCGTGAGAATCTCTCATTCAGCCAGATGTTTGAGCGATCGGGTGGGAAAACCTAAACCTGGATATATTTGCTGAAGGGAGACTGGGATTGCTCTAGCAAAGCTTGAAATTGAGCAGTTTTGAATAATGGATTAGTGCGATAACTACCGTGGAGAACTACAGTGACGCCGTAGCCTAGATGCCCTTGAATGTCTTCTAGAGATTCGATGAATTGGCAGTCTCTAGTATTCTGGCTCTGTTTGCGCCACTCTAAGTATTCAGCATAGCTGCCCGCTAACACTAATACCTTCCCCCTAACTTTGATTGCAGACATGGTTAATTGAGTCCTAAAATTGTTAAGAAATTATAACAAACATTTGACGAACTAAAGTTATCCAGAACTTTAAGTCTTTTTTGGTATTCTTGGCTACATCGTAGCAGTACCAATGGCTAAACTAAGGTGGTGATTACCCGATCGCGAAGGAGGGTTTCCTGGCTGATCAGATCTTCTACAGTGAGTAGCATTTGGCGCTGGCTATTGATCATAAAGGTAAGCTTGAGCCGGTCGCGGCTAGGATCACTCACAGGTTGCAGCCCTACCGTGAAAGTTTGCCCCAAAGGGATAAAGTCGGTGCGGTGATGTTCAACTTCGAGGGTGATCAAGCGATCGCCTTGCAGCACTACTTCGGCTGAACCTGGGGGTTTATGGTTGAGTTCGCCGATCACGATTTCAATCGCAGTTTGATCGGGGTGGCTGGGGCGCAGCAGGACTTGGCGGGGGTGGCGGGTGGGGTAGATCTGACCCTTGGCAAAAATTTGCTGATAGCACCATTGGGGGGGGTGGCTTTGCCAGTGGCGTAGAGCATAGCTGTGCACTAGGGCATCTTGAAGGGGAGAATTCAGGGCTAGTCGGAGAGCGCCCTTGGCTACAGCACCAAAGGGATCAGAACTATGACAGCGATCGGAATCGAAGAATTGATAGATCAACGCTTGCACTGACGGAATTAAGCAAGTACCACCAATTAGAATGATCGGCTGGATATCAATTTTCAGCATTCCTCTAGCTTTGGCGCGATCGATTAACTCTTGCAGTAGAGCTTCGATTTGGGCATAAAACCGATGGCGGCTTAAAATCTGCTCAAACTGGGGGCGGCTATAGCCAATTTCTACAGGCTCCAAACTCACAGGATCAAACCAAATTTCCTGGGCAAATTCCTGGGTAGAAAGCTGAATTTTGATCTTTTCCATCACCTTCAACAACAGGTTATTGGCTGTTCGATTGTTCTGGCTACAGAAATCTGTCATCAGCCAATAATCCAAATCTTCGCCCCCTACAAAAGTGCCGACCTTGGCAATTACTTCAATGCGCTGATCAATCTGCTCTGGCCTGGATAAATCTAAGTGCTTAATCCTCACTAAACTTAAATCCAGAGTGCCGGCGCCAAAGTCGATCGCTAAAATTAAGTTCCGTTCCAAGCTAATGGCATAGCCTAAGGCAGCAGCAGTGGGTTCATCTACCAGGCGATAGGGAATTCCTGGGGGAGTACAGGTGCTTAACCACTCTAAGTAGCGACTTGAGCAGCGAATTGGCACGGTGAAGATCAGTTCGGTAATTGGAATTTGCAGGGCTTGAATTTGAGTGATGATCTGACTGAGAAATAGTCTGCCTAGGGCTTCAGCCGAAACCTGTTGTTGATCTAGCAGAGAAGGATAATCTGAGTCAACCGAAAGACGGCGCTTCAGTTGAGCGAATAGGCGGGGATGGGATGAGTCAAACCCCTGATCAATTACCTGTTGACCAATCCAGCATTTTCCAGTGACAGCATTCTTTAAATAGAGTAGGGAAGGAATCAGCGCATCTGCTTGGCTGATCTGAGGCAGTCGCAGGAGTTCGGGGCGTTGACTTGTTACTTGCCAATGGGCGATCGCGGTCTGATGGTTGCCAAAATCAATGGCGATTACTGCCATAGCCCCAATAGCGCCAGATTGGCGGCAGTATAACCAACTAATTCGGCCGATCTAGATAAAGCTCTATTTAAGCTCTCCAGCGTCAGATCTTGATTAGCTAGCTCCAGTAGCAAGTGATCTTTGAGCGGTTTGAGGGTGAGGCGAATCTGCACTGCTCGCACACTGTCAGGCGCATAATCTTCTACCAAAATATGGCTACGCAACAGGCGCACTTGGCGCAAACTCTGGGCTTCTACTAGGCGTTCTACTTCCTTGGCACATTCATGCACAAATTTTTTATTCACATACTTCATCACTACTGGCTCTAAAAGAAAGCAAACTTGCTCAGCTTCAGTAGCTTTTTCAATTAGCGATCGCCAGCGCAAAGATTCTAGGGCATTGATTACTTCCGTGCCAGAACTGGATAAATCCCGCCGTAGACTAGCTAGGCTAACAGGTCTACGTTTGAGTGCCAGCCAATAAATTACATCTTTTTCCACATGGGAAAGCCGTTCAAATTGACTATAGAGCAGATTTAATAAAATATCTCCCATACCCAACATGGTTTGGTTGAGAAACTCACTAATGTTGCCATTGAAGACTTCGTGAATAGTGGTAGCCACGATTTTGAGCGCCGCAGGGTTACCCCGATATTGCTGCACTAGCTCTTCTACTCCACTTTCGCTGCCGGAAAATCCTCGGGCTTTGAGTAATTCTCTAGCTCCTTGACGTTGAATACCGCCCAGTCGCAGCGATCGCACATTCAAACTATCCCCGTGCATTACCGCAATCTCTTTAGGTTGCTCACGGCTGAGCAGAATGAGACAACTTTGGTGTCGTTCCTGACCGAGACGTTCTAATAATTCCCGATAATTCTCATAGCCAGAACGATAGGCACCTGCCAATTCCCCTTCCTGGAGAATCGCTTCAAAATCATCTAGCACTACTAAATAGCGGTGTCTTTTCATCAAATCTAGCAGTTGGGAAATGTCGCCCTCACTCTTTTGGGCTAGGTGTTTGTGCAGATCGGCTAAGAATTGTTCGAGCGGTTGTAAATGTCGTAGCGATCGCCAAATAATCCGCTCAAACTCAAGCTTGAGACTCTCCACCAGCTTGACTGCTAGGGCAGTTTTACCAATGCCACCCATGCCCCAAATGGCGATCAAACGACAGCGCTCCAAGATCACCTGACGCTGTAAATTGGTCAGTTCTTCTTGTCTACCCAAAAATACTGCCACTTCTGGAGCTTCACCCCAATCGATCAAACCACCGAGAGAATTTGGCGGCACGACCAGATTGTGATCACGATCTTGGCGGTAGTTTTCTAGCCATTCGCCCACCTTTTCCCAGCGCAGGGTATTGGCAGGCTGGTCAGCTAAAAGTTCGATAAAACGATACAGCCCTTTGTTGAGCTCAACCCTGAGCGTACCTGAAGTCCAATTGAGTTGAAAGGCAATTTGCCCAGGACGATAGCGACAGAGCAGCCCGCGCAGACAGGCCTTCTCGCTAGGTTTGAGGTTTCTGCCAGTGAGTTGATAACAGGCTTGATCTAGATCTTGGTAGAGGTGATCGAGTCGCCAGAGGTGAAGGGCTTCTGGAAACAGTTGGTCTAGGCGCTCAGTAGGATCTTTGGTAAATGTCATGCCCAGCCTTTGCAGTTACCTACGGGTGTATATCTTAGCAAATATCAGGGTTGTGGCGTTGCACAATACCAAGATGATTTTGCAAACTCAGGATCTAAAACCCAACTTTTACCTCATCCTTAATCTTCACTACAGATAGACTGTGGGGCTTAAGAGCGATCGCCGCTCTAAGATTTGGCAGTTACTGCGATTTTCAAAAGAATGGAGTACAGAAATCATTAAAACCCAATGTGGGGCTGCGCCCTGCGACCCTTTTGATCACCCATTAACTTGGAAACTGCAATAAGTTTCATCTAATATATCAGGGATGACCTATGGTAAGGTTTTGTAGCTTAAATTGGGCGATCGCCATTGTAATGCCCGTAATCTCGCCAACAATTCTGCCATCACAAAGGGTTTTACCAAATAATTCCATGCCTGCACCCAATCGACTACATACTTTTCATTGACTAAGACTTGCTTAATCGCCGTTCCCAAATCTGTTTCATCCTCTACCAGTAAAATGTGGTAGTTGCTTTAAGCTCTCTTCAATATTTTGAGGCGTTATTGGTAACATGGCAGTCTTCTTTCATATCTAAGATGTACCAAGTAGGTTCGAGCTTTTACTTCTATCCCAGTGGAATTTAAGATATACTTCATTTAAGCAGT
>JANRLH010000110.1:0-59617 GCA_033762795.1 Pseudanabaenaceae cyanobacterium bins.68 | reverse complement strand
TACTCCCAATCCTTGCGTATTGAGTTAGAGCAGAATGCCATATGCTATGGATGGGATATCTATCGATTTGGACGGAGTGCCAGAGGGGAAGTGTTTGATGGTGGTGCCTGGAGATCGCGTACTGAAGTTTGGCAAAATGGTCTGCCACTGTGGATAGACCGACAGTATTTGCCAGGGCATGAGATTAATCTCCAGAGTGCTAATGCTCTCCATGGCAAGTCAGTAGTTGGTACCTTTTGGTTGATTGGATTGCCAGTAGATTCCCACACGATCGAAGATCTACGCCTCAGGCTAGGAATATCGAAGCTGAGTTCCAGTGAAGAAATAGGCATAACCCGATTAGAGGAAGGGATGCTAGTTCGCTATCGTGGCAATTCAACCGCGATCGCGCGGGCATTGTTTATCCTAATTTGGGGTGCTTTGAGGCAAAAGTATAGCGACCGCCCCCCATGTATTCCCAGGGTTTGGCAGGTGTAGGGCATTTGTCTATTCCACCAACTGACTGCGCACCGCATGAATAGCAACTTGCACACGATTGTATAGACCTGTTTTGTTGTAAATGCCATTAATGTGGGTTTTCACGGTGTTCACGGAAATAAACAGTTGGTTGGCAATTTCTAGATTAGTCATGCCTGCCACTACCAAGGTCAAAATCTCTTGCTCCCTATGGGATAGCTTAATCTCTGTGCGATGTGCTGGTTCAGTCATGATCTATCGGATTAATTAGTCTGCCATCTTCCATGTGAACAATCCGATCAGCAATATCCAAAATCCGATTATCATGGGTGACCATCAGGATTGTACAGCCCTGTTCTTGGGCGAGTTTCTGCATGAGGGTTACTACTTCTCTGCCAGATTGTTTATCAAGGGCAGCAGTTGGTTCATCTGCCAGAATAATCTTCGGATGAGAAACTAATGCTCTAGCGATCGCTACCCTTTGCTTTTGACCGCCAGATAGACTTTCAGGATAATAATCCATTCTTTGGGCCAAGCCCACCACCTTCAGCATCTCTGCTGCTCGTGCTCTCCGTTCAGGTCGAGCGTAAGTGCCTTGCACTTCCAAACCCATCATCACATTCTCGATCGCGGTGAGAGAACTATGTAAATTATGGGCTTGAAAGATATAACCACAGTTGCGGCGAGACTCCAATGCTATCATTTTTTCTGCTCCTACCAGTTCTGAGTTGAGAATTTTGAGGCTACCAGATTGGGGCGATCGCAAGCCACCCATCAAAGATAGAAGAGTAGTTTTTCCTGAACCAGAAGGACCCGTAAGAATCACAATCTCGCCTCGATCAATGACAAGATTAATCTCAAACAGAACTTGTTTTTGCAATTCACCTTGACCAAAAAAATGATTGAGCTGATCTACCGCGATCGCTGGCAAATCCCCCGAATGCGGTTCGATCTTACTTGGTAGTGCAATTTTAGCGATAGTCATAAATAGAAATGATTGAAGCTGGAATATTTATGGTTTTTTGGCTTAAAAAATGTCAGCCGGATCGGCGGTTCGCACTTTTCCCATGGCAATTACGCCGGAAACTCCGCACATTAGGAGCGTGAGAAAGAAGACAAAAGATAACCTGGCAAAGGTCATGGAAATTGGCAAGGCTGCTACATTGGCAATCAAGGCATACTGTCCCAAAGCTAGAGCTAGACCTGGGATAAATCCCAAAATTGCCAAAATCATCGCCTCTTCTAAGACAATTAGAATAATAAAGCGATCGCCATAGCCCATTGCCTTAAAGGTGGCATATTCGCCTAAGTGGTCGTTTACATCAGTGGAAAGAATCTGAAACACAATCACAATGCCCACCACAAAAGCCATTCCTGCTCCTAAGCCAAAAATCACGCCAATGGGGGTATTACTTGCCCAATAAGCCTGTTCCACATCTAAATAGCCTTGCTTGGTGGTAGCGATCGTATCTTTAGGTAGTATTGCCTGAATTTGGGCTAAAACCTGCTCAAGATCTGCTCCCTGCTTGACTTTTACTAATCCTAGGGTGACTTGCCCAGCACTGCGATCGGCAAAGAAGCGCAAAAAATTCTCTTGGCTGGTGATTAAAGTGCCATCGGTGGCGAAGGAAGCACCTAAAGGGAATAATCCTACAACTTCAATCGTACGGCGATCAATTTCGGTTTTGACTGCTTTGCCTTGTCGCACTTGTTCCACTACTTTGGCATATTCTCCTCTGGCATATTGATCGAACACAAAATTATCAGGCTGATTGAGCTTATCCAAATGGGGGGTAATCTCAGGAATCGTTAAACCTGGGCGTTGAATATTCTGCCCTGCTAGGGTCATGGTAGTTTTCTTTTGGGTTTGGGGATTCTTCCACACGATCGTATCAGTGTAGAAGGCTTCAGCAGATTCCACTGCACTTAGATTTTGAATTTGAAACAAACGACGGCGCGGAAAGGTACTGGGTAAGCTGAGATCACGGTATTGCGTAGCACGAATCACAATATCCGCATCAAGGCTTTGGATTAATAGAGTATTACTCTCAAATAGCGCGCCTTGGATGCCCAACTGCGCAAAAATGAGCAAATCGGCAAACCCAATGCCAGCGATCGCAACTATTAGTCTCCCTCTATTTTTCTGTAATTGTTTCCATCCGAGCGGAGTGCGCTGAGTAAAGCTTTGCCAGAATCCAAGTTTTGTTACCTTCGTTTCTGGTTCTTTTAATACAACTTCTGGCTTTTGTTCTGGTAAAGTAGTGGTCAGAGTTGAATCTCTCCAGTTACTTGTAGATTGGTTAATCCTTTCACTTTAGCGATCGATTCTGGATCGAGTTCTATTCGCACTTCGATCACTCTGGCATCAATGTTCCCTGACGTATCTGAATTGACCACATTTTGCCTCTGCACTTTCACTCCCACTTCTACCACTTCTCCTGTGAGTGCTTTGGCAACACTATCCCCGAAAAGCTTTACCTTTTGCCCCTTTTTTACCTTGCCAATATCGCTCTCAAACACTTCCAAAATCGCGCCCATTTGATTGATATTGCCAATTTCCACAATGCCATCAGCAGAAATCAATTCCCCAGGACGAGTATTCACTTCCAATATCACACCTGGTTGGGGAGTTTTGACAAACGCTAAATCTAGTTGGGCTTTGGCTTGCTGCACCGAGGCGATCGCTCGATCTAACTGGGCTTGAGATGCGGCAATATCTACAGAGCGAACTTCAGCAATCTGATCTAAAGTGGCTTGAGCTTCATTCAATTCAGGAGATCGCACAGTTTGGATACGACTGAGAATTGCTTGGGCTTCTTGTAAATTCCGTTGTGCGGTTGATAAGGTCAATCTTTTGCTATCTCTCAAAGAAGCATTGGTTGCTCCTTCCCTAAACAGAGTGTCAAAACGCTCTACTTCTATTTCAGCATTCTCTACTTCGGCTTGCAGCTTTGCCACGGTTGCTTTCTGCGCTGATATATCTCCTGCTCTTTGAGCCTGAATACGAGCAATCGTGGCTTGTTGGGAACCAATTTCTCCCCGTTTTGCTCCAGATTTGACCACTGCCAAGTTCGCCTGCGCCACTTTTACCTGTTCCCTAGCTTCCGCTAACCCTGCCTGTAAGCGATCGCGACTATCCAAAATCGCAATCACTTGGCCAGGTTTGACCCTATCCCCTTGATTTACTAGCAACTTTTCTACTCGATTATTTCCACCTGCAGAGGAGGGCGCAGAAAGCCTTATGACTTTACCCTGGGGCTCTAAGTAGCCCAAAGCAGTAACTGTTTTGATTAAGGGAGCAACATTTAGGCGGGGCTGGATTGGCGAATCAGGAGTGAGCGATTGCCAAAACATCAAACCACCAACGCCGCTAGCTAGGAGCAAAGCCCCAATAGTTAATCGTTTGGGTGTAAATACCCTCTTTTGGTCTGCACTTAAGATCATGATTATTTTTTTAACTAAACCGTATAGTAAATTTAGCTATAAAGAGACTAAACCACCTGGTAAAGTTATGTCAAGCATTTTGGTGAGATTATCCTTCATGCCATTTCAATTAATCTAGACAGGACTTACGCAGCCTAATTCGGGAACTGTTGTAAAAAGGGAGTTTGAGGGCAAAGCCCTCAAGTGAAGCCCCACACCCCGCTTAAAGGCAGGGTTTTAGATCACCTTTGCGTAAGTCCTGCTGGAATTTAGCCATAGGAATTTAGTATTGCTAGAATCTAGTTTCAAATTCGACTGAGGCGCTGTTGTTGCCTTTGAGATCGGTGGTAGTTCTGACCAAGGTGCTGGGATCAACTCGATAGCGCACCGTATAGCTAGTGGGTTGGGAAGGATCATTGATTACACCTCTGACCGAGAAAGAGAAAGCTCTAGTAATGTCGATCGCAGCTTCAGCCGCAAATCCCAGAGAACTGGTTCTGCCACCCACGGGGCTGGCGGTGGTGGGGGTAAGGTTAAACTCGGACAGGCTAAACACATCACCGACTAGATCCTGTAAAAAGGCAATTGCTGTTCCGCCCGCTAGGTTAGCGATCGCGGCGGTAGGGTCACCCCCTCCCTGCTGAAACAGTCCCCCCCCAATCAGGGTCAGGATTTCGGCCTGGGTACGGGGCGGGCTGCTGCTCAGTTGAATGTCAGGATTTTGGCTAGAACCAGTCACGGTGGCATTTACCCGCAAACTGCGGCTAGCTCCAGGAGCGCTGACCGGCACATTGGTAGGGTTAAAGGTATCAATTAGGGAACTGGTGGTAGGGGTACGGGTGATCTCTGGCACTACTCCTGCCACTCGCATATTTAAGTTGGGGTTGAGTCCCTGTTCGGGGCTGAAAATCGCATAGTTATCAAAGGAGCGATCGAGGCGAAACCTGGTGGAGATCGCATTGACTTGACCCCGAAGAATACTGATCTTGCCACTGGGGCGGGGATTGATCACGTTGCCATTCAGGGTGATTTCACCTTCGGCTAAGAAGTTTAACAGCGGTGCTTGCACTAGTTGCACCTTTTCACCTAACTTGATTTGGAGTTGGTCAAAGCCTAAGTTCAGTTTGCTGCCCCCATTGCCATTGCCATTAGCTGGATTGCTGAGGTTGATTCTGCCATCATAGAGGGTGACTTGACCCGCGATCGCAGGATTTTGCAGACTGCCCTTGACTAAAACCTTGCCATTGGCATCGCCTTCGTAGAGATCCTTAAGCTTGAGTTTGAGGGTGTCAGCGGCAATTTCTAGGGGATTTTCTAGCTGCAAATTTGGATCAGTAATGGCAATTAAGCCTTGGGCGCTGACTTTACCTTCACTAAACTGCCCCACCAGGTTGGTGTTAATTCGATCGATGTCAAAGTCGATGTCGCCACTGATGTTGGTAATGTCGGTTGGCAACCCAGCGATCGCTAGGCTAGCTTCATCCAAGCGCACCTTGCCTTCTAGCTTGGGAATGCGGGTGTTGCCGCCAATTTTGATCATGGCTTTGCCTTTGCCCTTTAACCACTGCACCGACGGGCTGAAGAGGTTGATAATCGCTAAACCCTGATCCTTGACCTGGAGTGCCAGATTAATATCGCCGCCCAAAATGGGATAGGTGCCAGCAATTTCGAGGGGCTGATCTCCCTGGGCGAGGGCGGTAGCATTGAGATTGAGCTTAAATCCCTGGAGATTGAAACTGCCCGCCACCGATTGGAGGGGTTGACGGTTGACCGTAGGCTCGCTGACCCTAACTTCACCATTGACAATTGGGTTCAGGAGATTGCCACCAATCGTAGCTGTGCCATTGACGTTGCCGCTGAGGTTGACTGGAATTAGCTCAAAAAATGGAAAGGGACGGAGAGCTTCAATCGGGAAATTATTGAGGACAACTTTACCGGTTTGGGGAATGAGGAGGTCAAGGCTAGAGAGTTTGCCGGTCAATAAATTAAGGTTGAGTTGAGCGTCACTCAGTTCGCCAAAGCGATCGCCGCTAGTCAGTTTGAGCCGTTGCAGTTGGAGGCGCTGATCTTGCAAGCTGCCTTGGGCGATCACCTGTTCTAGGGCAAATTTGCCGTATTCCCAATTCTTGCCACTGAAATCAAAACTGAGATTATAGCCCCGACTGCGGGAGGCACTAAAGCTCAGGTCACCATCAAAGGAGCCAGTGAATTCGGTTAGGGGCGGAAATACCCGATTGGTGGCATCCGCTTGATCGAGGCGGGCGTTAATTTGGGCGAAATACTCTAGCTGACGATAGAGGGGCGCATCACCTAGGCCAATAGTTTTTAGGGGTTGAATTTGCTTGGCGCTAATCAGGTTCGGGCGCTTCAGTCCCTGAGCCAGGTCACTCAGTTGAAACCATTGCATGGCCGTGAGTAATTCCTGCAGATTGCCTCCGCTAGCAGAGAGTTTGCCCTGCACCATCTGATCGGCAGTCGGAGCAATATCTAGCTCAAAGTTATATTTGCCAGTCGGGGCAGCAGGGTTGATCTGCCCTTGCCGCACCAAAATTTTGCCCTGAGCGTAGCTAAGGCGGGCGCGTAGTTGCTCTGCTTGGATTCTGCCGTAACTGGGCTGATTGATCAGGATCTCCCCTGTGGCTATGGGGCTAGACTTGCTCAGATCTACTTGAAAATTACTGGTGATTTTGCCATCCAAAAGGTTGCCAGGGAGAGCGATCGCTGCTAAGGGGAAATCTGTGAGTTGAATTTGGAACTGCTTGGGGGAGAATTGATTGCCAGTGATTTGGGCTTGATTGAGGCGCACCAAAAAATCTTGGGGCAGCAGTTGGGAATTGAGGTTGAGGGCTAGGCGATTGGTTTGATCGGCGGAGCCTAGATCGAGCTTGCCACCCTGGTTGTGTACGTAGGCTAGGTTACCCTGGAGCAGGGGCGCAAAGGCCAAGTTACCCACCTCTAGACCTGTCAGATTTACTCTGCCGGCTAGACTAGGGGCAGCGATCGGGCCCGAAACTTGACCCCTAAAATTGAACTGCCCTTGAGCGGTGGTGGGTAAGTTTAGAGTCTTGGGCAGGTGCCTAAGGCTAAAGTCCTCAACCTGGAGATCCCCATCTAGGCGCAAGGCTTGGGGCGCACCAGTGAGTTTGCCCTGAAACCCAATCGTGCCAGCAGATTTGAACTGCTTGATCTGAGGTAAAAATGCCGCGACTTGAGCGATCGCTAATTCTTGCGCCACTACGGCCAAGTCCAGATCTAGCACCCGATCTGGCAGTTGATTTTGATTAAACCCCACCGAAATTTCGCCTGCCACCTTGGTGGTTTCGCCGATTTGCAGGTGATTGACTAGAACAGCCTTGCCATTCCAGTTGAGTTGAGCAGTGGTGGGCTGGGTGAGGTTGCCATTGATCCCCTGGGGCAGTATGAGATCGGCAGTGGCGCGGATTTGCTGAGGCTGGAATCCACCTGGGCTACTGAGGGCGATCGCTCCTGCTAGGGATTGTTGACCTAAACCAGGCACTAAATTTTGCAGCCCTACCCCTGCACTGGTGAGCTGCGCTTGCCAAGCCCCACTGGTAAGTTGATAATCGCCGGCGATCGCTACCTCGCCTTGATTTACCTGCACCGTGCCATTGCGCAACTTAGCGGTTTGCCCCGCAATTAAAATTTCACCTTGAGTGGGGTAGGTAGCCTGGGGAGCAGCAAACTGGGTCAAGATCTGAGGCTGTTGGAGATTGCCAAATACCTGGACGGCGGCATTGATCTTGCCGAGGGCGATCGGCAAGCTGGTTTGATACCAAGCCAGGGCTTCAGTTCCAGGCAGATCTACCACCTGTAGGCTGAGCATCACTTGCTGGCTAGGAAGATGCACCTTGCCACTGCCCAAAATTGTGCCGCCGATCGCGGGCGTGGCTTTTACCTGCTGCACTTGCCAAGTTTGGCGGTCTTGACTAAGAATGTCCGCCTTGATGTGGTCAAATTTGACCCGATCCACTTGAAATTGCTGGCTAGATTCTAGGTTTAGCTTCAGCCTAGGAGTATCGATCGCCCCTTGCACTTGAGCCATGCCCTGGACTTTTCCAGCTAGGGGTAGATTAGCTTGCACTTGTAGTTGACTGAGCAGTTGATTGATCTCTTGAGCAGCGATCGCGATTTTTAGATCAAAGCCCTGATCACTAGTGATTGTGCCTCTGGTAATAGTGCGGATTTTGCCGTAGTCAGCTACTAATCCCTGGAGAGAAACCCGATTCTGACTACCAGTCCTAAACTGAAGTTTGCCATTAATTTGCGTGACTGCTTGGGGGAGAACAGGCGCGATCGCCCTCGCATTTTTCAGTTGCACATCGCCGTTAATGGCGGGGGCTTGACCCGGCACAAAGCCCAGTTGGATTTGACTATCTAATTGTCCTTGGGTGAGGCTAAAGGGCAGATTCAGGGGTTGGGCAAAATCACTTAACCCCTGGGCAGTCAAGTTTTGGGCTGCTAGCTTAACCTGACCTGCACCACTAGCCAGGTTCCAGGCTAAATTTGCTTGAATCCGTCCTGGAGTAGGGACAGCTTGGCGAATTGCTTGGCGCAGAGCTTGGGGATCAGGGATATTTTCGGCATTTACCAGTTGCGGTAAGACCACTCGCCCTTTACCCTGGGCAGTCACCTTGGCCGCCTGGAGATCGGTGATCTGCCAATTACTGGTAATCTCTAGGTCAGCGATCGTCACCAGATTTTTGCCTTGACTGAGGGTGAGTTGCCCCGACTCAATCTTGACAGTGCGTAGATCTATAGGAGACTGCTCGCCCCCCGTGCGGCTGGGAATATTCGGCAAGAAAGAACCAGCTTTGAGATCTTGGCGCAAAAATATTTGGGGGCGGCTTAGGACGAGATCCAGCCCTAGCTGTTGCTTTTGCCAGTAGGAAACTAAATCTAGATTGACTCTAATCCGAGGCGCTACCAGAAAGTTAGGTTGATCCTGGGTGGGCAAGATCTGAGACTCAGCAAATTGGATGTGACCAGGGCTAAAGCTCTGCACCTGACCCAGCTTAACAGGGCGCTCCAGGGCTTTACTCAGTTCTGCTTCTAGCCAGGGAGACAACTGATGATTCAGCCAGTAGTAGCTATAAATGCCAGTGCCTACCGTACCGCCCAGGACAGTAGTCACCCCAGCGATCAGGATTTTGCCCGCATAGGCTTTGACAGACTTAGCATTCTTAGGTTTAGTCTGGAGATCAGGGCTAGATTCAGGTCGCATCAATTTGCTCTGCTCTTCGGCACTGCTAATTACCACTTTACTACCTCTGAGCGGGCATTGCCTATCTGTAAAGATGATAGGGGTTGGGGGCGCAGCCCCCCTGTATGGGCTTTAAGTGCTGATTTTAGTAAAATCATCTTGGTATTGTGCAACGCCTGTGAGCGGGCATCACCACTGTATCACGGTCATATCGTCAAGTACATTATCCATGGTGACTTGAGACTTGGGACGTTGACTCTTCAGGTGTTGGAGTTGACTAACCCGCAAAATTTCCTGGGCTTCAAGGGAGTTAATTTGTTTGAGCGATCGGGCAGCCGCGTTTCTGAGGGCGCGATCGCTATGCCCCAATAAAGGCGACAGGTAATAGACCGCTTCATAGCTTTGGGTAGCAGCCCCAGTTTCGCCCAGGGCATTGACTACTTCTAGCAGAACGTAGGGATTAGTTTCAGTTTTGAGCAGTTGCGCCAATAGGGGAATGCTGTCTTCGATCGCCATTTGACCCAGGGTACGCGCTGCTATGCTCCGCAGATCGCTGGAGGGATGCTGGAGGTGTTGGGCTAGGGGAGCCAGGGCGGGCATGCCGATATTTTTGAGGGCAGCGATCGCTTGAGCTTGAATACCTAAATCTGGATCATTGAGCAGGTTGGCAAGGGGGGCTGCCGCCAAAGGGGAACGAATTTGCCCCAAAGCCCAAGCCGCTTCTTGGCGAATCGCACTCACAGGATAGGTGAGCAAATCAATCAAAGTAGTTACAGCTACGGGGGCTCCCAGTTGACCTAAAGAGTGGGCAGCATTAATCTTTACCAGATCGTCTCCACGCTTGAGGGCATCTACTAGGGCAGGAGCAGCAGTGAGGTTAGTTTTGCCCAATACCCTAGCCGCCGCCGCTTGAATTTGGACTGAAGGATTAGTCAAAAAACCGATCAAATAATTGAGGGATTCATTGTTGCCAATGTGACTGAGCGCCGTAATTGCATGGGTAAAAGTGGCACGTTCTGGATCAGAAGCGATCGCGACCAAGGCGGGAATTGCTTGGGGAGAGCGTAAATAGCCCAGTGCTAAGGCAGTTTTTTTGGCTTGAGCTAAATCCTCAGTATCGAGGCGGTTAAGCAGTTCAGGCACCACATTCTCGCGACAGCGGCGCAACTTTTGCAACACTTGACTGAACCGATCTGGTCGATCTGCCCGATCAAATTCAGCTAGCAGAGCTTCTATACCACCCAGTTCTGGGGCTGATGGCGGAAAGTAAGGATCTTGCATAGGGGTTAGATTAGAGCTAGCCTAGCCTAAATACTTAAGTTTAGATCTTAACTGTGATTAGTCAGTTCCAAACCGCTTTTACGCTTTTTCTCAGCCTGCTGGTAGAAGCAGTGCCATTTCTGCTGTTGGGTGTGCTGTTGTCCAGTCTATTGTTAATTTTTGTAGATGAGCAGCAATTGTTGGCTCGTATTCCCCGTCAGCCACTCTTGGCTTCCCTCTGTGGAAGTTTACTGGGCTTTTTGTTTCCGGTCTGCGAATGCGGTAATGTGCCTGTAGCTAGGCGGTTAATTGGCAAGGGCGCTCCTCCTGCGATGGCGGTGGGCTTTCTATTGGCTGCCCCTACGATCAATCCGATTGTGATCTGGGCAACTTGGACAGCGTTTCGCGATCAACCAGAAATTGTGGTGCTGCGCGTGGTCTTTTCCCTGGCGATCGCTACTATTATTGGCGCTATATTCGGCTTGCAGGGGGATTTGCGGGGGTTCTTGAAGCCAGGTGTAATTATGCCGCTCCAGACCTACACTGGCTCAGTCAAACTGCCACCTACTGGAACTTTTTGGTTGGGCAGTGGCAGTCAACCTCTAGCTCTGCCCAGGGTTTCTCCCGTCCAAGTCTTGCTAAATAATATGGTGGGAGAATTTCGGGAGTTGGGTGGGGTACTGGTTTTAGGCAGTGCGATCGCTGCTGTAATTCAAGTGTGGGTACCGAGGGATCTAATTTTGACCTTGGGGCAAGGGCCAGTTAGTTCGATCATTGCTATGATGATCCTGGCGGCAGTAGTATCCATCT
Source organism: Pseudanabaenaceae cyanobacterium bins.68 (assembly GCA_033762795.1). Classification (GTDB taxonomy): domain Bacteria; phylum Cyanobacteriota; class Cyanobacteriia; order Pseudanabaenales; family Pseudanabaenaceae; genus JANRLH01. The sequence goes on along the minus strand of JANRLH010000110.1, from coordinate 48,447 downwards.
GTTCTACCGTGGATGCCTTTTTTGCCCTTTCCTTTGCCGCAACTTTTACCAGTGGCTCCCTGTTAGCCTTTTTGGTGTTTGGGCCGATGATTGACTTGAAAGCGATTGGTCTGATGCTGACCATTTTTCAACGGCGGGCAATCTTTTACCTGTTTGCGATCGCGGCTCAACTGACTTTTTTGTTTTGTTTGTTCTTAAACCTTCAGGTACGTTAGGATGCGCCGCACTGCAAAAAAACAGCCAAATTTGGCAGCTTGGCTAGATCTAGGGGCGATCGGGGCCTGGGGGATATTATTCCTGAAGCTGTGGCTGGCGGATCAGCTATTTTTGTTGATTCATCCCAACTACAAACCCCTGGTGATCGTGGCAGGATTTGGGCTGCTGGGTATGGCGATCGCCCTAGGGCTGCAATCTAAACCACCAACCCCCCATCAGAACTCTTCTTTGGCTAGGTCTACTAGTTTGCTATTAATCACCACCGCGATCCTGGGTATGGTAATTAGTCCCCGTCCCTTTAGCAGTGATACTGCCATCCATCGCGGCGTAATTGACCAAATCAATGCAGTGAGTTCGGTGCAGTCTTTTCGGGCTAATGCCAAATCTGAAGAGCGATCACTATTGGAATGGATTCGCACCCTCAATGTTTATCCAGAGCCAGATGCCTACCAGGGTCAGAAAGCCAAGGTGCAGGGTTTTGTGGTACATCCGCCAGATTTTCCGCCCCAGTTCTTTTTGCTCACTCGCTTTGTGATTACCTGCTGCGCTGCAGATGTCTACCCAGTGAGCTTGCCAGTGAAGTTAGCGGAGGGTAAAGCTACTGATTTTCCGAGCGATCGCTGGTTTGAGGTGACAGGAGAAATGGTTACTGAAACGATCACTAATCGGCGGCAACTTGCGATCGCAGCGCGGCAGCTTACTCCTATTCCTGAACCAAGAAATCCCTATGAAAGTTGATCAGTCTAGGATCAAACTCAAAACTTCTAATCTGATCATTGCCAAGAGATTAGTCGGGGTTTTGGCTCTAGGAGCAAACTCAAAACTTCTAGTCTGATCGCCGCCAAAACCATGTAAACTTATGTAAACAAAAATAAAGTTTATTTAATATTTTTCTATGACTAAAGCTAAAGGATTCGGTAGCACCAAGAAGCCCAAGCCCGATCAGAGCAAGCGCAAGGCAGCCGCCCAAAAATACGAGGAGATGAAGCAGTCTGGGATGCCCGTATTCAATATCTTTGTGCGCTTGCAGCATGATTCGAGATGGCTACCTGCTGGTTCCCTGGCAGTTGAGCGCAGTAATCAAATTGAACTAGCAATTTTTCAGCAAGAAGAAGAACTAAAAAAAGGGGTGCTGCGCCTCTATCCCAAACTCACACCCCAGCGCGACCAGTTTGAATATGGCTACCAACTGCGCCAGTTTGCCGATGAGGAGATCCGTCTAGCAGTTCGCCCCCAACCTACCCTTGGGCAAAAATTCGGTCAGTTGGTCAAGCAGCTAAAAACCAGGTTCGGCATCTAGCCAAATCGATAGCCCTTGCCATACACGGTGGTAATTAAGCCAGGTTGTAGCTGAGCTAATGGCTCAAGTTTGCGGCGTAATAGTTTAATTTGCGCCACCAGGGCATTGCTAGGTGGTTTAGTTTGCCAGAGATGCTCTTCCAGTTGCTCATGGGTGAGTAGCTGCCCAGGTCGCCTGATCATATATGCCAATAACTTCGCCTCCTGTTCCGAGAGCAGCACCTTCTGATCCTGACAGCACAACAGTCTGCTATCTTGATCCAGGCTGAGATTTTGATAGGTCAAATAGCTGTCTGCTCCAGGGTTACGGCGGAGCAAGGCTCTGATCCTAGCCAGCAGTTCCCGCAACTCAAACGGCTTCACCAAATAATCATCTGCCCCGCAGTCTAAGCCTAGCACTCGATCGTCTAAGGTATCTTTGGCAGTTAGAAATAGCACGGGAGTTAGATCTCCCTGTTGACGTAGACCACGACAAATATCTAACCCCGATCGCTTGGGCATCATCCAATCTAAAATCACTAAGTTGTAGCCTCCCTGGGTGGCATATTCCCAGCCGCGATCGCCATCCATGGCAATATCCACCTCATACCCCTGACCAGTCAACAGCCGTTGCAAAGGGGCAGTCAGTTCTAATTCATCATCCACCAACAGCAGGCGCATTGAGTAACCTAAAGTAACGTGATCTAAAACCCTAGCTTCAAGTGGGGTGTGGGACTACGCCCTCCATTTCCCTTGCTTCCGTAGCAAAGATTTAGAAAATTGGGATAAGTCCTGATATGATAAAATCTTAGCCCCTTGCCCAAACCAGTGTCAAAATCTCCTAGCCAACGTCTTGATCTTCTCCTAGTGGAGCAGGGTAAAGCTACATCGCGGGAACAGGCGCAAAAAATTATTCGGGCTGGCTGGGTACAGGTTGATCAAGCCGTAATTGATAAACCAGGTACGGCAGTCTCCACCCAGGCAGCAATTTTAGTCAAACAGCGATCGCCCTATGTGTCCCGGGGTGGCGAAAAGCTAGCTGGAGCATTCACCACATTTCAACTTACTCCCCGCGATCGCACCTGCCTAGACTGTGGCATCTCTACAGGTGGCTTTACCGACTACCTGCTCAAACATGGCGCCGCTCTGGTTTATGGCATTGATGTAGGCTATGGTCAGGTAGCCTGGGAATTGCGTAATCATCCCCAAGTAATTTTGCGAGAACGCACCAATCTGCGTCACCTCCAACCTACGGATCTATACGCTCCCTCCTCTCCTATGCCTGACCTAGCAGTAGCCGATCTGTCTTTTATTTCCCTAACCAAAGTCCTGCCAGCAATTTGGCAACTGTTGATTCCGCCTCGCGACCTTGTACTGCTAGTCAAACCCCAATTTGAAGTTGGCAAAGCCAAGGTTGGTAAAAATGGGATTGTGCGTGACCCTGAAACCAGAGCTGAAGCAATTACCCAAGTGCTGAATGGAGCGATCGCCCTTGGCTGGCAATTTCAGGCTATGACCGTCTCACCGATCACTGGAGCCACCGGTAACCATGAGTATTGGTTATGGCTCAACCAACAACCTAGCACCCACCCCCCCACCCCTGTCGCGATCGCCCAACTAGCCCTGCAATAGACCCTATGTCAGACGGTAAAACCCAGCTTTTAGGCGTAATTGGCTCTCCCATTAGCCACAGTCTCTCTCCCGTAATGCACAATGCTGCGATCGCTGCCCTGGGGTTAAATTGGGTCTACTTACCCCTAGAAATTCCGATTACTGACCTAGCGATCGCCTATCAAGGCTTAAAATCAATTCAAAATCTCCAGGGTTTCAATCTCACCATCCCCCACAAGCAGCAGATCATTCCCCATTTAGACCAGATCACGCCCATTGCCCAAGCGATCGGTGCGGTCAACACGGTGAAACGTACGGCCCAAGGATGGATTGGCACTAATACGGATGCAGCAGGTTTCTTGGTTCCCCTCCAGCAACTCCAACAAGACTGGCACAACTCCACCGTCCTGATTCTCGGTAATGGTGGTGCTGCTAAGGCGGTAGTTGCTGCTTGCCTGCAACTCAACTTTGCCCAAATCGCTCTAATTGGCCGCAATCCTGACCGCCTAGTTCAGTTTAGTGACCAAATCAATCACCCTCGTCTCACTGTCCATAGCTGGTCAGAGCTAGATGCCCTACTCCCCGCTACCAGCCTTCTAGTCAACACCACCCCGATTGGCATGGCAGAGGATGCCTGTCCGCTCAGTCTTGATCAGATTTACCTGCTCGATGCTCAAGCGATCGTCTACGACCTGATCTACACTCCCCGCCCCACCCTACTACTGCAACAGGCGCAAGCTCGCCGCCTCACTACCATTGACGGTTTAGCCATGCTGCTCCACCAAGGGGCTCTCGCCCTAGAATTTTGGCTAGAATGCCCCGCTCCCCTCCCAGTCATGACCAAGGCCCTGACTGCATACCTGGGGAGTTAGCAAGTCTTATTAGAGGCCAGAGTCGTTATAAATTTGGGACTTACGCAGTTTGATAGGGAAACTATTGGAAAAAGGGAGTTTGAGGCCAGAGCCCCACGCCCCACTTAAAGCCAGGGTTTTAGATCACCTTTGCGTAAGTCCTAAACCTATTGAAAGGAAGCTAAAATGGAAAAGCAGCCGCTCAAGAGCAGATATTGAATTGGAAGCTCTACTTGAAGAACGAGAGGGAAAAGCAATGACTGTTGCTCTAGCGAAACCCTAGAATTTTCTAATTATCCCTTTCACCCCTACCTCAGTGATGTCATACAAAAACGGCGTAATGATGCAATACTTTCACTGGTACCTTCCATCTGATGGGAGCTTGTGGAATCAGTTAGCGGAAAAAGCGGAAGAGTTAGCGACAATTGGGATAACTTCTCTTTGGTTGCCACCCGCATACAAAGGTACAGGTGGTGGGATGGATGTGGGCTACGGAGTGTATGACTTATTCGATCTGGGCGAGTTCGATCAGAAGGGTTCAATCCGCACCAAATATGGCACCAAAGATGAATACATTTGTGCCATTCAAGCCGCAAAAAAGGCAGGAATTAGTATCTATGCTGATGTGGTGATTAACCACAAAATGGGAGCAGATCACTCAGAAGATGTGGAAGCGACACCATTGAGTATGGACAATCGCAATCAGGTTGTTGGAGAATATCAAACTATCAAAGCTTGGACTCACTTCATATTTCCTGGGCGGAAGGGAAAATATTCCACAATGGAATGGCATTGGTGGCATTTTAATGCGATCGATCACAATGCCTACAATGAGGGAGAAGATGCCATCTATTTATTTAAGGGCAAGTCATTTGACGGCAATGTTGATTTAGAGAAAGGTAATTTCGATTACCTGATGGGTTGCGATCTCGATATCCAAAATTCTGAAGTCCAAGGAGAATTGAAATTTTGGGGAGAGTGGCTTGTAGATACAACTCATATTGATGGTTTTCGGTTTGATGCCGTGAAGCATGTATCAGCAAATTTCTTTGTGGAATGGCTAGAGCATGTCCGTAGCCACTGCCAACGAGAGCTATTCGCTGTGGGGGAGTACTGGTCTTACGAAGTTGAAGCCCTCCACCATTTCATTAGCGTGACAGATGGGAAGGTTGACTTATTCGATACTCCTTTGCATCACAACTTCCATGTAGCCAGTAAAGTTGGCAGAGATTACAATCTATCTCAGATTTTTGATAATACATTGGTTAAGCAACAGCCCTCACTTGCCGTAACTTTTGTGGATAATCACGACTCTCAACCGTTGCAGTCATTAGAGTCAGTTGTTGAAGCTTGGTTTAAGCCCCTTGCCTATGCTCTCATTTTGTTGAGGCAAGAAGGATATCCTTGTATTTTTTATGCCGATTACTACGGTGCTCATTATCGGGACATGGGCAAGGATGGCAATGAATATGAGGTATGGATCGATAGCTATCAATGGTTGCTTGACAAGTTTTTGTTTGTAAGGCAAGCCTACGCCTACGGAGATCAATACGACTATTTTGATCATCCCAACACCATTGGTTGGACAAGATTGGGAGATGATCAGCATTCTGGTGGGATGGCGGTATTGCTAAGTAATGGTGAGGAAGGTAGGAAATCAATGGAAGTTGGACATCCTCATTCTGTTTATATTGATATCACTGGACATATAGGTGAGTCGGTAATAACCAATGACGATGGCTGGGCAGAATTCTATTGTAATGGAGGTTCGGTTTCGGTGTGGGTTAAGCAGGCTTAGTTATCAGTCTGTTGATGAAAGGGGGCTGCAATAATTACCAGTGATAAGATATATACATTTGTTGTAAGTTGATAGATTTTGGTTCAAACGCTCTTGCTAATACCAGCATATCGCTTGCCTTGGGCTGCCAAGTGAGAAGTATCCGCAAACAGGGGAGAGGGATCGATATAAACTTGGAGATATTTGATTTCAGGGTTCGAAGAATGATTTTGAGTGAAGGTGTATAGGGATAGGCAAGGCAATCTCAAGGCCTCGACCCGATCCATTAAATAAACAGTACACATTTTGCAAAACACCAGGTTCTCTAATTCGTAGAACTGGGAAATATCATGGAAAATTGACATTCTGGTATAGTCGGTATTGAATAGTCCCAATAGTTCGCCAAAAAAAGTAGCGATCGCAGTGTGACCTTGATGAGAGCGGAAGTTAGCAAATTGATAAATCCCATCTTCAGCGAAGTAGGAAATATATTTGGCGTAGTCAGGCACTTCTTGCTCAATTGCTGCGAGTTGGCTTTTAACCGTTTGAATTTGGAGAGAATTGGTTGACATGGCTGCTTAGGTGGGGTTTTAAGTTAGAATTTTGCTTTTAATTGCGCTGTAAAAGTAGATTGAGAAAATAAGTCTCTCACATTGCCAAGGAAGAATTGACCACCAGGAGTATTTCGCAAGTCTCCTTGGTTAAATTCTAAGAAACCTTCGATTTGATCGCTCAGCTTAGCTGTGAGCCGAACCACATAGTACTGGGCATCACTTTCTTCTCGATTGAATCGCTGTCTGCCAATATTATATTGCAATAATAGGTTTAGAGATTCACTCAGATTCCCTTGCCAAGCCACTCCCAAGTTATAGATTAATTGATCGGGTGGCGCAAAGTAAGCATCTTTGATATTTTCTGCCCCCCAAGTGACTAAGTTGGCAGATACAGCGAATTGACCGAATTTACGTTCCAATTTGGTATAGGAAACCTGGGCGCGGTTGCCATCGTTATAGTTGGTAATGGTGTAGAAAGAGAACAGGCTCATATCTGGGTCAATTTGCCAGAATAGGGTTGGTCCATAGTTCCTCGCCGTAATTCCTTGCTGCAAACTAGCAGGAGTGGATTCTAAGGCAGTTTGTTCATACTTGGCTGTGAGAAAAAGATTGGGCAAAACTGGCCAGGTAGCAGAAGTGAGTACGCCAACGGTGGTAGGAATTTTGTCATAGAGATTAATTCTTAAGGCCGTACTGAAGCTGACTTCACCTACTCTACCTTCCCACCCTAGCTGAATGGGGGTGAGGGTGATTGTGTCTGGCCGCAGACTCGGAAGTGTGCGCGGGTTTTGGCTAAAAAAATTATAACCAGTCTTGAGAATAATCCTGTGACCGTTCGGCAAGCTAAAATTGAAGCTGGGTTCTAGTCTAAAGGTATTAAATTCAAAGTTGTTATAAATATAGGAAGAATCAATTTGAAAGCTGTCAAGCCGAAGAGAAGAGTTGGGATCTGCCCAGGCTGCTGCATCTCTAAATCCAGAGAGACAAAATAATATTCCTGCGATCGCAGCCGAAGCTAGAGTTTTCAAGTAGATCTCCCCTTAATTTAAGTTATTGCACTGTTCAATTCTAGATCAAGTAGGAGAGTTAATCCTAGGAAAGAATTGAGGAAGATGTGATTAGAAAGCTAGTGGAAATTTGGCTGGGGCTGTTGCCTGCTCCTAAATGAATGATATCTGTTGTGCCGGACAGATTTTGGAGATAGAGAACTGGTTCTCCCCTTGGTAGTCCAGGTAGGTCAGCGAAGGTGCCAAATAGACTATCTACTTTTTGTAGAGGAGTAAACTCGGTATCTAGGCGTAAGCCTTGGGGAATTACGCCACTGGGGGTGGAATGACTAGAAGCTGGGTTTGCAGTTGAACTTGAGCCATGAGAGCCGTGATTAGAGCTACTACCTGAACTTGGAGAAGTAGATCCATGGTCAGCATGATCCCCATTACTTCCATGACCGCCGTGGTGTGCCCCCCCTACAAACGTGAAGACTTTAATCGCTTCATGTCCTGCTGGGACTTCACCTTTAATCATCGTGGTGATATTGGCGTGGTAGGTTTGGGTAGCAGCGCCGTTGGGAATGTCTGGTCTTTGCAGAATGTAACCAGAAGTAATTTCGATTTGCGCGTGAGACTTGCCATAGGGCTCAAATTCGCCACTGAGCATAGAAGATCTGAGGGCAGTGGCTTTGCCATCTAAACTGCCTTGAGTGGTGATGTCTTTACCGCCATAGATTTCGACTAATCCATGACCAGATACCAAAATATCTTCAAAGTTATCCCCATCGATGTCTCCAGTAGAGAGATTGAAAGTGCCATGGAAACTAGGGCTTTGAGTAAAGGGACTCAGCCGCGCCATTAAACTGAAGTCTTTGCCACTGTAGATTTCGATTTCAGTTGCACTATTACTGATGCCTACCACGATATCGGCGTGACCATCGCCATTGATGTCTCCAGCAGCGATCGCGGTTTTAGTTTTAGTAGTGAAGGTTTGACCTAAAAATGGATTGAACTGAGAAATCAATAGATTGGAGTTGTTGCCGTTTACTTTAGTTTGACTAGATTCTGCCATCAGGCTTTTACCATCAAATACTTTAACGGTAAATTGGGTTTGGTCTGGAGGTAAAGTAGATTGAATTACTGCCACATCTGTAACATTGTCAGTTACATTTTGAGCAGACTTGGGCTTTTCGATAAAGTTAATGTCAGCGATCGCTACTTCCACGTTGCCCCTAAAAGAATCTCCAAAGGGAAGTAAAGCAGTTGATTTACCTGGGTTGTGGGCGCGGCGCAAAATCACTTCGCCATCGTTATTTGTGTTACTAGCAGAACCTAGCCAAGTATCTTCTGTATTCAAGATTACTCGCACAGGTGCCATCATTCCCGCATCTTCGTGAAAGAGAATATGGCAGTGATTAACAAAATTGCCAGGAAAATCAGAAAACTCCATTAGGATTCTAGTTTGAGAAGGAGTGCCGCCAATCATGGGAACACCGTAGGGATTTTCTCTGGTGGGGGCAATCTTGGGATCATAGGTAGGAGAAAGGGAAATTGTATCCTGCAAAACTCCACTTAAAACCGATTCGGTCACTTCGCTAGTGGGAATGCCATTAATTGAAAGCACCGTAAAATCATTTTGGTGAATGTGGAAAGGATGCCACTCTAGCAGGGGAATATTAATTTGCGGCGGCAGATTAGGATCAAGCGCACCAGAGCTATTCACCATATTCCAAACTTCAGAAGTATTGAGCATGGGCATGGTGAGCGGCACCATACTGTCACTGAAGTTAGTGGCGAAGTAGTTGCCATTAATCCGATAGGCGCCCTCAAAACTGATTGGGTCTAGATCGTCGGGAATATTGCCTTGGGCTAATGCGCCGCCAATGTTGGCTGACCAAATAAAAGTGCGTTCTCGATCAGTCTGATTATTTTCCCCCTTACTAATTAGTTGATCGATCTCCTTGGCTTTCTCCACAATCACATCATAGGGTTCAGGTGGATTGCCTTCGGGAATGGGTTTCCCTTCGACTACTACGGTAGCCAAAACTTGAGGTGACCAGATTAGGTGTCCATCTTCAAACCCTTTCTTACCTTTGATTAAAGCCGCAGTTGCATCTCCTAAAAGTTCTTCAGTGCCATTAGAAAGGAAATAGTAAGTGCCTGGCTCTTCAAACCATTTCTGCACTGTAACCCGCTGACCTGGCCCCATTACTGGCATAACCGTCACTTCTCTGGTTTTACTGTCAATTGTGCCAGAGGCATCTCCATCTAAGGCAATCACTTGGAGATCTTGAGGAACTAAGCGATCGCCTACTTGTTTCACTAATTGAATCAAATGGAAAGCATTGCTATTCATGTTGGAAAAATTGAAGGCATTCCAATTGCCCGTGACTAAATCTAGGGTGGGGTTATACTGACCATTGACTGTGTGAATCACATTCTCAGTCGGTTCAGCTAAAGCGCCGCCACCGTAGTAGGAGAGATTTTGACTAGGGTCACCAGTAGGCTTGGTCGGGTCATAGGATAAAGGCTTGGCGTTATATCCCATGAACGGAGCGTCTGAGAGTTGATAGATAAACTCGCCAGTGTCAGCTACATTAACCTGGAGGGGAGTGCCAGCAGGTACGACTTGATTGGGATTCTGATTTAGCGGATCGCCGGCTGCACCCTGCCTATCAACCTGTTGAATGCCGAAAGTATTCAAGGACAAAATAAAGAAGGGATTGGTGCGGGGATCGAATTTATCCAAATCGGGAATGTCGTGGGGAGCCAAAATCACCAGTTGTCCCGCTATACCTGAAGCGACCTGCTCATTGGTTAAGCCATGGAGATGGGGATGATACCAATCTAAACCAATATCGTGATCTTCGGGAATTTCCAGTTTGATTTGCCAGCTTTCTGCTGGAGCCACACTGTGCAGTACATTATCGCCTCTACCCATGGGAGAAACATGCAGCCCATGGGCATGAAAATTAGTCGTCTGTTTGAAAGAGTTTTGCAGTCTGATGTTGAGTGTATCTCCTGGCTCAGTAATGATCATCGGCCCAGGAATAGTGCCGTTGTAGCCTGCTAGCTGCTCATAGGGGGTTCTGGAATTGTTTAGCCAGGGGATTACTCCATCACCAGAGCGCAGAGTGCCAAATCCCTCAATTTTAATTTCGTTAATCTCATCCATGTTCAGGGTAGCAACTAAATTGGGATTCGCTCCCCAGCTAGAGAAATAGTTGCCAGGCTTACCGGTTTGCCAATCTTGAAAGGCGCTCTTGAATGGTACTTTGGTTTCAGGATGGGGTAAGACCCGCAGATACCGATTAGGATCAAAGTTCTGACTCCAACTTTTGAAGTTTTGGCTGCCAATCACGTAGGCCTGATCAAGGGGAGTAACCATATAAAACCCTGCATAAGTTGTTTATGCTGCGGATATTAGTGGGAAATTACAGCAGAAATTGATGGTTTTATGATTTATTAATCATATCTAATATAAAAATTAATAGAAATAAATTAATCTTTAATTTGAGTGATTACTCACTTCTTTGTGGATAAATATGAAGGGGCATTCGTTCAAGCCAGGGTGATCCCTCCCAGCTTCTCTTGCTTTATTGAGGGGGATCAATATCATTGCCTAGGCCAGATTAGCTGTTAGAGTCCTGTTCATACTGAGTCTTGGCTGCAGCAAATAGAGTTTTGACATTGCGGGTAACCTGGTTGAATTCTAGCTGTTCACCACTAGGGCCTTTGCAGTAGAAGAGAGACCAACCTTCAAACTCGCCCCATTCGTGGTTGGATTCGCTACCTGGCTGATCCCAAAACTTGAAAGAGTTGTATTGACTAGCGATCGCCGCCTGTTCTTGAGTATTCTGCACCCGAATAATCCGATTAAATACCACATTGGGAATTTGGCGGCGCTGGCATTCGGCTTCCAATTGGGTAGCGAAGTCGTTGAGATCGATTGAGTCTTTTACCTGAAAAGAGAGATGTTTGGCGGTGATATGGGCGATGTGAGAGGGTTGGCGGGGAGCGAGACTAGGAGATTCAGGGCTGCCCTTGCCGTCTCTAAGATGAATTAGTTCTAGTACCGTGTTACCGAAGGAAATAAATCTCACATCCAGGGCTTGAATGCCATCCCTGAGATTGGGAATGTCCAGATCTTGAGGGCTGACTCCTTGGGCGATCGCGGCCAATTCTTCAGCCTGAAACAGAGTATTTTGAATGGTGTCACCCACCAAACCTGTTTCCCCCACTACTAGTTTTCCGCCCAGGACTTCAATATAGAATTCAAGAGACTTTTGCAGATTTTCGACCGTGATGCCAATATGCTGAATGCCTTGAAGATATTGACTGATTGGGGGCATGGTTTGATTCCTAAATAGTACAGCATAGTGATCAGGGTATCTGATCATGGGGACATTGCTCAAGGAATTTGAGCTAAAATCGCATCCGAATTTGAGCCGTCACTAGCGATCGGCTGTAGAGGTCAGAAGTGCCAGCCAGTTCGCGAAAGTAGGTGGTTTGATCGAATTTACCAAAGTTGTAGTTAACAAAAGCATCGATCGCTTGAGAAAGTTTGGCAGTAAGTTGGATTTCGTAGTAAAGGGCGTTTGTCCATTCCCCCCGCAGTCTCTGTTCACCCAGATTGACCTGGGCTTTTAGATTTACACCTTCGGTCAAGTCTCCTTGCCAACCAATTTCGCCATTGTAAATAAAGAAGTCTTGGGGCGTAAAAATAGCAGGAGCAGAATCGCGAGCGTAGGAGGTAGTAACGACATTAGCTGCCACAAAAAACTGCCCAAAGTTGCGCTTGAGCTTAGTTAGGGAAATACTGCCAGCATTGCCATCATTGACATTAATAAAGCTAATAAAGCCAAACAGACTGGTATCAGGATCGATCGCCCAAAATAGACTAGGCCCAAAGGCAGTGTAGGTAGTTATCCCAGGAATTTCCAGGGTAGAAGGGGCGTATTTCATGGGAGTGCGCTCTAGGGTAGCACCAAAAAACAGGTTGGGCAGAATGGCAAAGTTGACTCCGGCATCGAATCCTACGGCACTGGGCAAGCGATCGTAGTTGTAGCTGGTGATCCCCGCCTTGAGGGCGAACTGTTCTATATTTCCTTCCCAACCTAAGCGCACTGGATAGATGGTTACATCCCGAAAAAAGGGCTGATCCTTAAGGCTAATAAATCCAGATTTGAGGCTGAGTTTATGACCGTTGCTAAATTTGAAGGTGACACTCGGTTCAAGGGAGAAAATCTTTAAATTGAAGTTATCTGCTTGGTAGCTGGAATCGATTTGAATATTGTCTAAACTAAATTCCGGCGCAGGGCTAGAAGCTGTTGGCTCGGACGCTAAAGCTGGGGAGAGAAAGCTGCTAACGCTAATTAAGCAGGAACCGATAAGCGATCGCCACATAGATTTGAGCATGGTTTCTTGATCAAGAAGGAAAATAGAGTCTGTAGGAACAAACCAGAAAAGTAACCGCAAATCCACTATGAATAATCGCGATCGCAAGGGGAGCAGCTTGATTGCTGAAGTTGAGCCATTGGACGAGCGCCACACTGCCATGAAAAATTGCTAAAGTAGCGATCGCTGGATGGAGAGCTAGAGAAGATTTCAGCAAGATTTGATTTAGCACAAAGAACAAACTTAAACTGCCAATAGCGATCGCCCCTGCACCTACCACGCGAGCTAAAGCAAACTCCAAACTAGAAATTTCTGCGCCAAAAAACTGCTGGGGAGCCAAAATAAACGCGATCGCCACTGCAAACTCAAATAGAGAATTTAAGCCCAACCAAAAAGCTAACACTTATTCAGGTAATCCCTTGAATGGGTCGCCATTGGGAATCAAAGCAGAAGTATCCATAAACAGAGGCGAACTGTCCAAGAAGGTTTGCAGCTTTTTAATGTATTCTCTGCCTTCGCTATCTAGTTCACCGCTAAAGTGATAAACCGCAAAACAGGGTAGCCTGAGCTTCTCTTCCCCGTCAATCTTATAGATCGTGTCCATCTGCACAAACACCTTGTCGGCAACTTCTTCTAAAATCCAAATGTCATGATTCACTTTTACTTTAGTGAAGTCACCTTTGACCAAGGGGACTAGGTTATAGAATCCCTGCAAAATCCCAGCCCGACCTAAGCTAGGGTGAAAGTTACCAAATTGATAACTGCCATCGGCTAAAAAACATTGGGTAAACAACTCAAAATCATTTTTTCCCTCTTCTACGGAACCAAGTTGCTGCTCGATCATCCTGGTTTTAGGAGTTGCCGCTGGAGGGTGGACATAATTAGGCATAGGGTTATTTTTTTAATAGGGTTAGGACTTATGCAAACGCAATCTAAAACACAAAAGTCATTCGTACTGTGCCCAGAATGATAGTTTTATTGCGGGCATCATATTCGGGATTAGTAATTACCACTACGCCTGGAGTAATGCTGAGATGCTTAGATAATGGGTAGCGATAGAAGCCTTCAATGTGGTAAGAAGGGTCGCCATCAATCAAGCGATTGTTAGTTTCATTCACGCCTGGCTTAGCAAATTGGGGTGGTAATCTGCCATCGCTGAAGGTAGTTTTGGGTGCTTGACCAAAGACAACACCTGCCAGACTACCTTGCTTGAATAGATCAGGAAAAGCCAAGGTCACCGCCCAGTTGACAATAGTGGCCTTGCCGCCGGGAGGGGCTACCTGTTGTCCAAAAGGATTGAAGCCGCCCCTGGGAGTAACCACATCTGACACCCCAATCCAGCCGCCTAGCACTACACCAGGGGTAACGCGAAAAGAACCCTGGAAACCGTAGGAATCTACCTCATTGGCGCCGCCGCCCAAGGGAATCTCGGCAAAGTGGCTACCCACCCCACCATCTAGACCAGGAGATCCGAGGAACACATCTTCAGAAGAAAAATAGGAACGGATATAGGTAAAGCCCAGATCTAAGTCTTTGGTAGGCCGTAGAGTTAGTTGGGCGATCGCTCCAAAAGTACCGCCAAACAGGCCACTCGTGGGAGAGCCAGCATTGGAGCTAGCCGAGACATTATTTCCACCTAGATAACCTAGAGACAACTGCACTGCTTCGCTAAAGCGATAGTCTAAGCCAAATCCCGCAGTTAATTGCCCACTCATGCGGTAGATCGCATTGCGCTGCCCAAATTCAGAAATGCTGCCCAAGGCGGCACCGCCATAATCCAGGGCATTGAGGGAAGGCGCAAAGTCGTCTAGTTTACCGCCAGTGGCAATTACCTTCACCCGTGCTTGGCTGCCAATCGGGAAGCTGTAGCCGGCGTAGTCCAGGTTGAAAGTGCCGTTATTGAATAAGTTACTGGGAGAAGTAGTCACTGGTTCGCCCTGGAGTCTACCCACATTGTTGATGAAAGCTAAGGGCAGGTCAGGAAAGTTAGGGTTATTCAGACCCAGGGGGCGCTGAATATTGGAAGCTTGCAGCCTAATCAGTAAGGAGTCATTGCCCTGGAAGCTAGTGTTGAAGTTCAGCCTTACCCGTTGGCTAAAGGTAGTATTTTGACCGATGGGGCCACCTGCTTCTTCAAAGGCACCCTTGCGATCAATCACCGAGTCGGGACGGTTGGGGCTATTAAATATTGAGGTCACGAAGAAGGCGGCTTCTCCGCTCAGCTTGGTGGTGGTAGAAAACTGCTGAGCTTCCAACTTGGTTACTTGAGAGTCCAGCCGATCTACTCTGCCTTTTAAGGCTGCCAACTCACTGGCAAATTCTTCTTGGAGACGTTGCAATGCAGCTAGATCTGCCTGACCTACTTTGTCTGCTAAACCAGCAGTAATTAGCTCATTAATCTTATCCAAGCAAGCATTTAAACCAGCGGCAAATTCATAGCGGGTCATGGCTCTCTGACCGCGATAGGTGCGATCGGGATAGCCAGCAATGCAGCCATAGCGCTCTACTAGGGACTGCAAAGCAGTAAATGCCCAGTCAGTAGTTTTCACATCGCTGAGTTGGGAGACCGAGGTCACGCTGGACTGCGCCAGATTGGAGTTGGGGTTGGCAAGTAGGTTGACCGCAGTGCCACTAGTTTGGCGATCGCTATTGATTTGCTCTTGTAGTTTTGGCCAGTCTGTAGTCGGATCTGCCCAGGCTGGGGCTACCAGGCTAAAAGCAGCTAAAGTTAATCCCAGTTGATATTTTGCTTGCATAGGTTCACTCCTCCAACATTTTACAATTACGTATTTTCTAAGTTACAACGCCAACAGCCCACCATCCACAGCCAAGGTGTGACCAGTGACGTAGGAAGACGCATCAGAGCAGAGCCAGATCACGGCGTTGGCAATTTCTTCAGGCTGCCCCAAGCGCTTCATGGGGTTATATTGTGCCATCATCTCGGTATTGCCACCACTGACCGTGCGTAACATATCAGTTAAGATTCCACCAGGAGCGATCGCATTGACCCTAATGCCAGCCTGGGCATATTCCACTGCTGCGCACTTAGTGAGGGATAAAACTGCCCCCTTGGAAATCACATAGGCAGCTAAGCCCCCAGCCATGGTACGCAAACCTGAGACCGACGAGGTGTTGACGATCGCCCCCCCCCGTCCTTGAGCCACCATTTGCTGGATCTCATACTTTAAACAAAGATAAGCGCCTTTGAAATTAATATCCATGGTCTGCAGGAAATCTGCTTCACTCTGGTCGGCAATCATGCCAAAATGCCCATGAAATCCGGCATTGTTAAAGGCAATATCCAAGCCGCCAAAGGTTTCTACCGCCTTGGCAACCATGCTCTGCACATCCTCACTGTTGGCAACGTCGGTTTTGTGAAAGATGGCTTCACCGCCAATTTCGGCGATCGCTGCTACGGTTTTAGCTCCTTCTTCGGCACGGCGGCCTGCTACTAAAACTCTTGCCCCTTCTTGGGCGAGGGCGATCGCTGTAGCCTGTCCCATGCCTGAGGTACCACCGGTCACGATTGCTACTTTTCCAGCAAATTTCATGCTTTACTCCGAATTTTGGGCGGTAAAATGCCTACATATCTTAATAGAGTTTGTGAAATTAGCCAATCCTGCCACTTACCTTGAAACTTATCTTAATAATTAATAGCTAAAAGTGCTGATAGTCCTAAAATAACCTCCACCGCGCACTAACTCTGCTATGTCTCTGCAACATTCTGGTTATACCTATTCCTTAGACCGCCGCCTGCGCCAAATTGGTCTGGGGATCAGTTTAGGTCTTGGCTTAATCGCCCTAATATTCCCCCTACTGGAAGCCTGGCATTGGTTACGGGATCCCCTCGAGTTTTTAGATCATCCGATTCATGCGGCACCATCCCTTACCTACTGGTTTGGCACAGATCAACAGGGGCATGATGTATTTGCGCGAGCGATCGCTGGGGTGAGAGTTGCATGGCAGGTAGTAATTGCCTCAACCTTGATTAGTTTAATAATTGGTGCGCCCTTGGGCGTGATCAGTGGCTATCGGGGGGGCTGGCTCGATCGCTTCCTGGTATTTATCATGGATGGTCTGTATAGCTTGCCTGGATTACTGCTCTCGATTGCGATCGCTTTTGTGGTGGGTGAAGGAGTCTGGAATGCGGCGATCGCCCTCAGCGTAGTGTATGTTCCCCAATACTTTCGGGTAATTCGCAATCAAACCGTCAGCGTCAAAACCGAACTGTACATCGAAGCTGCCAGAGCCATGGGTGCCAACACCTGGACAATTATCACTCGGTATCTAGCTCAAAACGTTAGCCAAAGCTTGCCAGTGCTATTCAGCCTGAATGCAGCCGATGGCATTTTAACCCTAGCGGGGTTGGGTTTTTTGGGCTTAGGCGTACCCGAAAGCGTTCCAGAGTGGGGGCATGACCTCAAACAGGCTCTTGATGCCCTGTCTACAGGGGAAAATATTTGGTGGACTGCCTTCTTTCCTGGCCTAGCGCTCAGTTTAATGGTTACTGGTTTATCCTTGATCAGCGAAAGTTTTAATCGCGATCGCTAAGCCCTATGCCCCACAAAATTCAGTTTGAACTTGATATTTATACCTATCAGATCGACTTTCTCGGCCATGTCAGCAATATTGTCTACTTAGAATGGACGGAAATTGCGCGGCTCAAACTCATGGCCGCCGTGGGGATGCCCATCCCTACACTGATGGAGCAAGGGATTGCACCGATTCTAGTGGAAAGCCAGATCTCCTATAAAAAACCTTATCATTTGGGCGATCGCGTTTTCGTAGAACTCTGGCTCAGTGAGTTTAATCGCCTCACCGTACAGATGTGTACCTGTTTCTATCACCAAGACGGAGCGATCGCTGCCCAAGCTAGCCAAAAAGGAATTTTTATTCACCTGGGCACGCGCAAACCCAGGCGCCTGAGCCAAGCACAAATAGCAGTTTTTCAGCCCTACCTAGCTACTTCTGTCCAAACTCACTCAAGGACAGAGTGAAATTCACCGATTTTTGGGGATCTCCCGATCCTACCCACACCTGATACACCCCCCGCCCAAACCGCCGCCGCGTCAACTGGGGATGCCTTGCCTGATACTCGTCATCCGCGCAGATTACTAGCCCATTCTCCCCCTTAATCAACATAGTAGTGTCGCTATTGAGTTCGGGGCTGTAAACCAATAGATCTAGCATCAAGTTTTGACTCAAGTTCAAGACAAAATTAGGCTGTTCCTGAGCAAAACCGCGACATTTGCCACTTACCCCGCCGGATAATTGGGCCATATTCACCCTGCCCCCAGCCACTCCCGCAAGTTTGAGGGGATCAGTTTTAAACCCAGGATTGAGCGAAACTTCCGCAGCGATCGCTTCTAGGCCAGTAAATGCCAGTAAACACAACCAACCCACTAGCTGGGTTTTCATCCTTTGATTTTTCATCGTGCAACCTCCCAAAAGGCTTTGTTTCTCTTAACTTGTGCTGTAATCACTCAATCAGAAGATTAGCTCAGAGCCTGCTAAGTTCCAGAGTTTTAAATATGTGCAACTATCAGTAGGCTAGAGGTGTGAAGCAGGAAGCCAACTTTACTCCAAATAGTTCAGCTTGCCAATTCACCAAGAAGGGTAGTATTAATAAGTACAATTATCCACTAGGATCAAGAAGTAGTTAGAACTCTAAACCAGTGTTTCAAGCCCTTCGCACTGACTTTCAGATAATTTTTGACCGAGATCCAGCCGCTCGTAACTGGCTAGAAGTCCTACTTTGCTACCCTGGTCTCCATGCTATCTGGCTCTATCGCTTAGCTCATCTATTACACAACTGGCATCTTCCCCTGATTCCACGCTTAATTTCCCAATTTGCCCGCCTATTCACTGGCGTAGAAATTCATCCTGGGGCTGTAATCGGCAGTGGGGCATTTATCGATCACGGCATGGGGGTAGTAATTGGTGAAACCGCGATCATTGGTCAAAATGTAGTGTTATATCAAGGTGTCACCCTGGGTGGTACAGGCAAAGAAGTTGGCAAACGTCACCCCACCCTAGGGGATAATGTGGTGGTCGGAGCAGGGGCTAAAGTGCTGGGAAACATTGAAATTGGTAGTGGTAGCCGCATCGGCGCTGGTTCAGTCTTGCTCAAGACCGTTCCGCCTGGATCTACTGTAGTGGGTATTCCTGGACGAGTAGTGCAGCGTAAATCCGAGATTTCCCCCCTAGATCACAATCGCCTGCCAGATCCGGAGGGAGATGTGATCCGCGCCCTAGTGCAACGAGTCGAATATTTGGAGCAGGAAATCAAAGAACGGCGGGTACTAGCTGATATGATCGAAGACCCAGTGCTGAACGCCGTGCGGCCAAAACACTTAAAAACACTTAGGGGTGAACACCAGGATGGCTTTAGTGGTGGAGCAGGAATCTAACTTAAGCTTAAACAAGCAGGCGTGGAGTAAAAAACTTTTACGGCTTTGCTTAGCTGTTACCCTCCTGGTCAGCAGTTGTACAGCCCCGCCAGAAGCAAGTGAAAATAGCTCATCTCAACCGACTAGTCGCCTTGACCTGGTACTCCAACGGGGCAAACTCGTGTGCGGGGTAAGTGGTGAACTGCCTGGCTTTAGTTTTGTGGAACCCAATGGTAAATATTCGGGCTTAGATGTGGATTTTTGTCGTGCAGTTGCTGCTGCCCTATTTGATGACCCGACTGCGGTAGATTATCGCAACTTAAATGCCAAAGAAAGATTTACCGCTCTCCAAAGTGGAGAAATTGATCTACTCAGTCGCAACACCACCTGGACAGTCAGCCGTCAGACCAGCAATGGCATGGATTTTGCCCCAGTAGTGTTCTACGATGGTCAAGGAATTATGGTAAATGCTGGCAGCAAGATCAAAACAATTCAAGCCTTAAATAAGCTGGCGATCTGCGCTCAAACGGGCACTACCACCGAGCTAAACCTAGCTGATCAAATGCGCAAGCGCGGTCTTACCTATAGCCCCATTACCTTTGAAGACATCAACGCCACCTTTGCCGCCTATGAAGCAGGTCGCTGCCAGGCAATCACAGCCGATAAATCCGCCCTAATTGTGCGGCGATCGCGTTTACGCCAGCCCCAAGCCCACCTCATTCTCGACACCCAGATTTCTAAAGAACCCCTTGCCCCCGCCGTAGCTAGCGGTGATCCGAAATGGTCGAATCTGATCAAAACGGTGATCTATGCCACGATCGCGGCCGAAGAGTTGGACATCACCTCTGCCAACCTAACTACCATGGCTAAATCTCAAAACAGTGAGGTCCTAAGGTTCTTGGGCGTAGAAGGAGACCTGGGTAAAAACATGCAGCTTCCCCCCAATTTTGCCGCCCGCGTGATTAAGCACCTGGGGAACTACGGTGAAATCTATGAACGCAACTTGGGCAAAAAATCTAACCTCAAGCTGGAGCGCGGCTTAAATCGCCTATGGCGAGATGGCGGATTACTCTATGCCCCACCTTTTCGATAATTAACTCACTAGCTAGAGTTTGGTTAGCCTGATATGATAGGTAAAGATCTGCGCCAGGATAGAGTGATGTCAGCCCCCAATTCAACCGTCAGTATTTCTGCGCTTAGCAACGGCAACACCGAAACAGTACAACGTCCCTGGGGAGCTTTCACTGTCCTAGAAGAAGGACGCGGCTACAAAATCAAACGGATTGAAGTCTCCCCAGGTCATCGTCTCAGCCTGCAAATGCACCACCATCGCAGTGAGCATTGGATCGTAGTTTCAGGCACGGCTCTAGTCACCTGTGGCGATCAAGAAATTATGATTAGCAACAACCAATCCACCTATGTACCGCGCTGCACGCCCCACCGTTTAGCTAATCCTGGGGTGATTCCTCTGGTCATCATTGAAGTGCAGAATGGTGACTACCTGGGCGAAGATGACATTGTGCGGCTCCAGGACGACTATGCCCGCCACCAGACCGTCTAGTTATTATCTGCTGTGAACATTCCCCCTTTTGATATTTCTGTTCAATTTAGTCAAATCGGCACTGAAATTAGCCAGGCTGTTAATCAAGTACTGGCATCTGGTCAATATATCGGTGGTGTCAATGTTTTAGAGTTTGAGCGTGAATTTGCCGCCTATATTGGCTGTGACTATGGAATTGCCTGTAATTCTGGCACTGATGCCCTGTATTTGAGTTTGCGCGCCCTCGGTATTGCACAGGGAGATCAAGTAATTGTGCCTACCTTCACTTTTTTTGCCAGCGCGGAGGCGATTAGCCTCACTGGTGCTACCCCCGTTTTTATTGATATTGAGCCAGCTAGCTTTAATTTAGATGTCATTCAGCTTGAAACCCTGATTACCCCTCAAACCAAGGCAATTATGCCTGTTCACCTGTTTGGTCGCCCTGCCAATATGACTGCAGTGATGGCGATCGCCCGCACTCACGGTCTGTACGTGATCGAAGATTGTGCTCAGTCTACTGGGGCAATTTCTAAGGTGGGCGACCAAAACTTAACTACCGGTCAAATTGGTGATCTGGGTTGCTTTAGCTTTTACCCCACTAAAAATCTGGGTGCTTGCGGTGATGGGGGCATGGTTACGACTAATGATCCTGAACTGGCCAACAAAATTAAAATCCTGCGTGAGCATGGTAGCCCCCAGCGCTATTACCACACTGATCTGGGGCTAAATTCTCGTCTTGATGCTATTCAAGCGGCAATCTTGCGGGTGAAACTGCCCTATTTGGACAATTGGAACCAAAACCGCCTGAAGATTAGTGAGATCTATGGGGAGCTTTTGGCTGATTTGCCCGGCTTGGTACTGCCTGGCTGCTGCCCTGAATGTGGGATGGGAGCAGTGTGGAATCAGTACACAGTCAGGTTTACGGCAATCAAGCGAGATCTGGTGCAAGCCCAACTCAAGCAGGTGGGGATCACTACAATTATTTACTATCCGCTACCGATTCATCGCCAAGTTGTCTATCAAAACCTAGCACCAAGTCATTGCCCCCAAGCAGATTTGATTGCCACTCAGGTGTTATCTTTGCCGATGTTCCCTGAAATTTCCCGATCGCAGCAAGAGTATGTGGCAGAGCAAATTCAGCGCATTCTTTTAGCTTGAAGTGTCACCTAAAGGTTTGGTTAAGGGAATGTGCTGCTCTAGAGCCGCCCGTAAGGTTTTGGGGTCGAATACAACCGGTAAGAAATGAATGCTGTTGACTTCTCGAAAGTAGAACAAAATTGGCAGGGGCGGGTAAAAAATTTGCCAGTTTTGCCAATCTCCATAGGGGAACTGGCGAATTAGGCTAGTACCCCGATAGATATCCAGGTTTTGGCTAGTGAACACCAGGGTGAGTAGTTTAGCTTGCACGCCCAGAAATATGCCAAACAGGGCGACCGTGCTGCCTAGCCAGAGATTGAGCAAACCTCCGCCCAAGCCCAAAATTAGCAAAGCTAAGGGTAGTTGATAGCTAGGGGCAAGCCTAGTCTCCAAACTAAGGGAATCATCTAGTGCAGGAATCATAGGGAGATTTAAGAAGGTGGAGGAATTAGCTCTAATCTAGTTAGGAAGTACGCAAACGCGCTCTAAAACCCTGGCTCTAATTGGAGTGTGGGTGGAGTGTGGGATAAAGCCCTACTCTGGGAGAGGGGTGAAGGCAAGCAATTTTTGGGTAAGTTCTACCAGTATATTTCAGTCTTAGGGGATCTGCCGTATGCTAAACTGCCTAGGAATCATGGGACAACCAATTTTGGTTATTCTTGAGTGAGTTCCCAGCAATTTGCCAATAATCATGACAGCTAATCCTTTTTCAGATTCCAATCTAGCAGAAATAGCCCTCAATCTACCTGCATCCCTGGTGCAGAATATTGGTCAAGAAGTGGGGGAAGAGTTACCCCAATCACCTAGCTGGGAAAAATTGCAAGTGGCAATTTCTAGAACTTCTGGCTTTAAGCAGTGGTTGGAGCGGCTGGAACCAAGCCAGACAGCCAACCCTGAAACTGTGGCTCAATACCTGCGTGAAACCCTAGAAAACTTAGCCTATTAAACCTATGACCGTTACCTTGGCTAGCTTAAAACAAAAACTCCAAGAGGCAGAACTCGGCGATCGCTTGCGAGTGATGGGTGAGGCGCGGATCTTACCCCTAGATCAACGATTTGAATTAGCCTGTCTCGCCAAGGATGATGTCAATGCCAGGATTCGCTATGATGCGATCAGCCAGTTGTCTAGCCTAGGGCACCAGGATTTAGGTAAAGCTCTAACGGTGTTGCGTGATCGCTTGCTCAATGATCCAGAAACCGATGTGCGGGCAGCCGCAGCAGATTCGATTGCCGCGCTCAAACTCACGGAAGCATTTGAAGAATTAGTGGCAGCTTTTAGAGATAGTAACGAATGGCTGATGCAATTTAGTGTGATTGCCGCCTTGGGCGAATTGGGCGATCGCCGCGCCTTTGCAGTTTTAACCGAAGCCTTGGCACATCCTGAAAGCCTAGTCCGACTGGCAGCGATCGGCGCTTTGGGGGAGCTAGGCGATCCTAGGGCACTCCCTTTCCTAGTTCCGCTCGCGGCAGATCAGGAGTGGGATGTCAGGCATCGAGTGGTACAAGCTTTGGGTAATTTGGCAAATCTTGACGATCCAGTTTTAGATCAAGGGCAAATTCAAGCTTTGATTCAAGAGCTTTCCCAGGATCATGCTCCCCAGGTGGCTGATGCGGCAAAGGCTCTTTTAGCTTAACCCGCTAACCTGTATTAGGATTTACGCAAACCCAAGCTAAAACCTCAGTCTCCCTTTTTACCATACTTCCTAAATCAGACTGCGTAAGTCCTGCTGTATGATGGGAGAGGTTTTTAGGTAAGCTTAGGTAGAGGCTCAATGGCAGTGCGGGGTGTAAGAGGCGCAACAACCGTAGAAAACAACACCTTTGAAGAGGTACGCCAGGCAGTTTTGGAGATTATGGGTGAAATTGAGCAGAAAAATCAAATTGATCCCAGCGATATTGTCAGCGCGATGTTCTCGGTTACGCCTGATTTAAACGCGGTATTTCCCGCCAAGATTGCGCGATCGCGTCCTCACTGGGAATATGTGCCCTTGATGGATGTACAGCATATGTATGTGCCTGGGGATCTAGAAAAATGTATTCGGATTTTGTTGCAGGTGAACACCAATCTTGCGCAAATTCAAATTCAGCATATTTATTTGCACCGGGCTAAGTGCTTGCGTCCAGATTTATAGGCTATGGGAGCTAGTAAGTACGGTAGCGAAGTTCTCCAACGGGCAGCATGTGCGATGATTTGTGCGCCGTTCAGTTTAGCCCTATATCAAGGGATGGCCGAGCAGGGCATTGCCCTTAAAGCCATAGTGGAGCAACCCACCTATCTGCGATCGCCCTTGGGGTTGGTGGCAGTGGAAAATCAGCTACTCTGGCTAATCCAGGTGGGAGTTTTGCGCCGAGAGGTGGATGGTCAAGGGATTACTGATAGTTTTCGCCTAACTCCCCTGGGGCATGATCTATTAGCCAAATTTACCGAGGGATTAGCTACTCCTACTTGGCGCGATCGCGCTACCAACTGGTGGGTTAGGTGGCAGTCGTTGTGGTCAGAGCTAAAGTACTGAAGTCCACCTCCAGATCGGCAATGCCAGTAGTAGGACTTAGACAGCCTAATTTTGGAACTGTTATAAAAAGGGAGTTTGAAGGCAAAGCCCTCAAGTGGAGCCCCACACCCCACTTAAATCTAGGGTTTTAGATCACCTTTGCCTAAGTCCTAATTGGTATAAGTCCTGAGTAGAATAGATGAAATTATTAAGCTTTGTTAAGTATGACTTGGTATTCAATCACACCAACCTGGGAGGGTAATGCTGAGCAAATCCGCCAGGGGCTGCCCTTTAATCTATTAGCACCAATTTGGCAGATGTTCTTGCTAGGAGATGGCGCTCCTACCCGCCATTTACAGCTTTTAACTCAAACCCCAATCGTAGTGGATGTGGTGGCGATGACTGAGATTGGTGATGATCACGATGGTGCGCCTCCAGCAATTAGTTTAATCCCTGCCCCCAGAATCAGACGGCAGATTTGGCTGCGCAGTGCCACTAACGGCGAGGTCTATTCCCACGCAACTTCCTGGTGGTCAGCAGCAGCGATCGCTGATCATCTCAGGGATCCGAGCTTGCCCATTTGGGCGAGTTTGAATCAAAGGCAGGCAGAACTCTATCGGGATCTGCGCGGAATTAGGAAGGGCTATGGTGCAGCTTTTACGGGTGAGCAAGAACTGTGGAGCCGCGACTACTTGCTGTGGCAGGGCGGCCGCCCTCTGACTTTAATTTATGAGGTATATGCGCCGATCTTGGCAAAATATTTAGGTCCTAGTCAATTAAGTTAGGACTTACGCAAACTTGACTTAAAACCTTAGACTTAATTGGGGTATGGGGTTTAGCTCTCAAACTCTTTTTTTATAAAACTTCTTAAATCAGGCTGCGTAAGTCCTGAGATTAAAACTATGGACATGATGCGATCGCTTTCAATTGGGTTATACATGGAGCAGCCCTACACTTGGCTCCATCGCCTCGATCCAAGGGCAAAGCTATTTTGGCTATTGAGCCTCCTCCTCTCTACGGTACTAGCCCACAATTTTTGGCGATTGGGGATGGTGTTATTGCTAGTTTTGATCACTTTAGCTAGCGGCATCCCTTGGCGAATTTGGCAAAAGCAAATGGGCTTAATCTTGATCTTGGCAAGCCTAGTTTTTGTTCTGGGCATGTTTTCGGGAGATGCGCTCCAAGCTAATCCTCAGCCAATTCGATCGCTGCCAGAGCAGATCTCGGTGGAAAACGCCCCCGCCCTAGAGGTGCCTTCTCCGCCGCCGCCCACTGACTATCAGTATGTGTTGTTTAAGATTGGATCAGTTACGGTCAGTCAGCGATCGCTAGATCTAGCCACGCGGCTGAGTACCCTATTGTTTACCGCCGTGTACTCTCCGACTTTATTTTTATTAGTGACTGCGCCCGAAGAGTTTACTGCAGCTCTGGTGGTGCTCCTGAGTCCCTTAAGATTTTTGGGTTTACCCACCGTAGAAATTGCCCTAACCTTAACCTTGGCGCTGCGCTTTCTGCCCTTGGTTCTAGAAGAAATTCAAAACCTGGTGCGAGCGATCGCTACTCGTGGGATTAATTGGCAAAATTTAGGCTGGCGACGCTCAATTCAGGTCTGGCTAATTGTGGCCGAGCGGTTATTGGATAATTTATTTGTGCGGGCAGAGCAGACTGCCAATGCCATGGAGGTAAGGGGATTTAGCTCCCCCAACCAGCACCAGATCAAGTGGAATGAATTGAGCTTGACCCGCTACGATTGGCTGATTGGCATCGGTTTAGTGATTTTTTGGGGATTGCGACTCACCTATGGCGCTGCTAGCTAAACTCACCCAACATTTTGACCTCCGGCTCTAGCCAAATTCCCGTTTGGTCGGCTACCACAGTTTGAATATGACCGATCAACTGATAAATATCGGTGGCAGTGGCTCCACCAAGGTTCAAAATAAAATTACTATGCAAATGGGCGACCTGCGCCTTGCCAATTTCGTGACCCTTGAGTCCGGCGGCTTCAATCAGACGACCTGCCGTAGTACCTGGGGGATTGCGAAATACACTGCCGCAGCTAGGCAAATGATAGGGCTGGCTAGCCTGTCGCTGTTTGAGATAGCTATTAGTTCTGTGGATCACTAGCTCCGGGTTTTGATCGGGCTGTAGTTGCAAAGTTGCCGTGAGCACAAGGAGATGGGGCTGAGTTTGCAGCCAGGAACTGCGATAGCGGTAGGCGAGCTCTTGAACTTTTAAGCATTGGCGCTGCCGCCTAGTCAAGTCTAAAACTTCAATCTCGATTAAACAGTCTGCCATGCAGCCCCCCTGGGCACCGGCATTCATCACTGCCAAACCCCCAATGCTCCCCGGAATGCCAATCGCCCACTCCAGACCTGCCCAGCCTTTAGCCCCCACTTGCCGCGCCAAACTCACCGCCGACTCTCCCGCCAGGGCAAACACTTGACCTTGATCTAGCCGTAACCCGCGCAGATATTTAGTAGAAATCACTAGCCCCCTCAGACCGCGATCGCTGATCAACAGATTACTCCCAGCCCCTATACAGGTAATCGGCAGATCTTCTCCTTGCTGCCACTCTAAGACCTGATCTAGTTCAGCTAGCGATCGCGGCGCAGCAAAAAAATCAGCGGCACCACCTACTTTCAGGGAGGTATAGGCAGCTAGGAATTGACGGGGGCGGATGAGTTGGGGCAGAGTAACCATTTAATCACCAACTTTCTAGCTCACAGATATTTGGTTAACCAGGTCAGGAATAATTGCATTGAGGTTGCCCGCCCCCAAGAAAATTGCCAGATCTTGCGCCTGTAAATGTTTAACTAAAAACTGCTTGAGGTGTTCAAACTCAGGCTGATAATAAACCTGGGGATGATGCTGGGCGATCGCTTTTGCTACTTCTGCACCAGTTAAGCCCGTCGGGTTAGCCTCCCCCGCACTATAAATGTCTGTGATTACTACCAGATCCGCTTGTTCAAAACATTCAGCAAACTCCGCCAAAAACTTAGCTGTACGGGTGTAGCGGTGGGGCTGAAAAATTGCCACCAGCCGACCTTGGCTCTGGAGCTTGGCGGCCGTGAGAGTGGCACGAATTTCACTAGGATGATGGGCGTAGTCATCGATCAGACTAATTCCTTTAACCAGACCGCGCAGTTCAAATCGGCGTTTGGCGCCCACAAAGTTGGGTAGGGCAGATTGAATACTACTCCAGGCAATTCCTAAATGTCTACATACAGCGATCGCGGCCAGGGCATTGCTAAGGTTATGGGCGCCCAGGATTTTTAGACAAATCTTACCCAAAGGTTGGCTATTTTCCCAAATTAAGGCTTGGGTGTGGGCAGCCTTAAACTCGATTTCGGTGGCATAGTAGTTGGCGGTAGGATCTTTGAGGCTATAGCTGAGGTGAGGCTGGAGTTGAGCGACCACATTCAGATCGTCTATGCAGGCAACCAGAGTGCCACAGCCCTGGGCAAACTGTTGAAACACCCCAATCACCTGGTCAAGGT
This sequence comes from Pseudanabaenaceae cyanobacterium bins.68, assembly GCA_033762795.1. Classification (GTDB taxonomy): domain Bacteria; phylum Cyanobacteriota; class Cyanobacteriia; order Pseudanabaenales; family Pseudanabaenaceae; genus JANRLH01. Next base: position 20,719 of record JANRLH010000110.1, on the reverse strand, counting down.
CTCGATAGAAATCTGGGTGATCTAGTTCAATATTGGTAACCACGCCAATTTTGGGGTGAAACTTGACGAAGGAGCCGTCAGATTCATCTGCCTCTGCTACCAAATAGTTACTGCAACCTAAACGGGCATTGCCTTGCCAAGCATTTACTTCTCCACCAACCACAATCGTCGGATCTAGACCAGCTTCTAACAATAAATAGGCAATTAGGCTGCTAGTAGTGGTTTTACCATGGGTACCAGCCACGGCAATGCTATGAAACTGGGTAATCAGTGCCGCCAGTAGATCAGAACGATGCCAAATGGGAAGATTGTAGCTCAGTGCTGCTTGCAGTTCTTCGTTGTCTGGGCTAATGGCAGTGGAACAAACTACTTGAGGTGAGGCAGCCAGGCTAATATGGTCGCGACTATGACCTTGAAAAATCTTCACCCCCAGTTGTTGTAGCTGAGTAGTTACCCCATTACTGGAAGTGTCTGAGCCGGAAACCACAAACCCCTGACGTGCCAAAATGTGGGCGATCGCTGACATCCCAATGCCACCCACACCAATAAAATGAAAGGGTCTACCGCTAAAGTCGATAGTTTCCAATGCTGCTGCTCCCACACCCATAGTTAAGGAATCATACCAACTAATTGTTCAATCGCGACAATTTGAAAAAAATCTGCCCTCGCCAAATTTAGCCCTAAGATTGAGCTATTGCTAGGCTAGCTTTCCCCATGCCAGATCCTTCAGCCCAGCTTGCCGAAATTAAGCGATCGCTCCAACGTATTTGGGGATATGAAGACTTTCGCCCCTTGCAGCTAGAGGTGATTACCAGTATTTTAGCTGGTCAAGATAGCCTAGTGATCGTCTCCACTGGAGGCGGCAAGTCTCTCTGTTTTCAGCTACCTGCGATCATGCAGCAGGGTCTGACCCTGGTAATTTCCCCCCTATTGTCTCTGATCGAAAACCAGGTACAGGAACTCCGCCACAAAAAACTACCGGCGGCGGCTCTCCACAGTGCTATGGCTACTAGCCAGCGCCGTCAAGTATTGAGTTCCCTGTCCCAGCTTAGGCTGCTATATCTTTCACCCGAAACCCTGTTATCGCCGACTGTCTGGCAAAAACTGCTCGAACCCCAAATCCAAATTAAGGCTCTGATCGTGGATGAAGCTCATGTGTTAGTCCAGTGGGGCGATCGCTTTCGGCCTGATTTCCGCCGCCTCGGTGCAGTACGCGCTAGTCTGACTAAAAATGCGAACCAGCCTAGCATTGCCGCCTTCACTGCTACTGCCAACCCCCAAGCTCAAGCCCAATTAATTAATTGTTTGCAGTTAGTCCAGCCCCAGCAAATTATTACCAGCCCCTATCGCTCCAATTTAGCCTTAAAAGTGGCGATCGCTTGGACAGCCCAGCAGCGGAAGACTGCTACCCTGGAATTTGTGCGCCGCCATGGGCACCAGTCTGGCTTGATCTATGTGCGTAGTCGGCGTAGCACTGAAGAAATTGCCGCTTGGCTAGGCACTCTAGGGATGAAGACTAAACCCTACCATGCCGGTCTAGTCAGCACCGAGCGGCGCCAAATTGAGCAGGATTGGCAATCAGGGCAACTGCCTCTAGTGGTGGCTACCAGCGCCTTTGGTATGGGTATTGATAAGGCAAATGTGCGCTGGGTCTTACATTTTCAACCGCCCTTGACTCTAGCGGAGTACATCCAAGAAGTTGGCAGGGCAGGACGCGATCGCGCTTTGGCTGAAGCCTTGATGTTGGTGAGTGAACCCACAGGTCTTTTGGATGGTAGCGATCGGGCGCAACGGGAATTTTATTTAAGTGCAGCGGCTAAACAGCAGCAACAGGCTCAAGCTCTCTTAACCAAACTACCCCGCCGGGGCAGCTACACCGAACTCAGCCCCCAGTTTGCGAACCTCGATCTACTTTTAGGCTTGCTCCACAGTGCCAATCAGCTAATTTGGCATAGTCCGTTTGAATTTGAAATCCTTTGCTCACCCAACTTTCAGTTTGCCCCACCCGATCGCTCACCTCTGCTAGAAATGCAGGACTTTATTAATACTAAAACCTGTCGCTGGGCTTTTTTAGTCAAAGCCTTTGGGTTTAGTCATGAAGCCCAAAACCTGAAGTGTGGTATTTGCGATCGCTGCTTAGCTCAAGCTAAATCCGCCAAGGGCTAGCATTGCAGTCTGCCAGTTAATGTCGCAGAGACCAAAGTGAAACCGCGCACCCCATCTGTAGTAAAGATTTGGAGAACTGGTATAACATAGTCTAAATTAGAGCTTACGCAGACAGAGTCTGAAAGGAAGGCCCTGATCTGAGGCTTCGCCCCACACCCCACTTAGAGCCAGAATTTTAGATTGCCTTTACGTTAAGTCCTGCTAAATACTTCAAACTTCTTTCCTATGGCGCTCCCTTTCACCAAATATCAAGGACTAGGCAACGACTTTATCTTAATTGACCATCGCGACCGGACTGATTTGCAAGTTAGCCCTGACCAGGCAATTGCTTGGTGCGATCGCCACTTTGGCATTGGTGCAGACGGGGTGATCCTGTTGCTCTCTGCCCCAGATCAGGGCTACCAGATGCGGATCTTGAATGCCGATGGCTCAGAGCCAGAAATGTGTGGCAATGGCATTCGCTGTCTGGCAAAATTCATGCAGGATTTGGGGATTCCCCCCCAATCAGGTAGATCTGCCCCCTACTATCAAATTCACACCCTGGCTGGTCTAATCACAACCGCCCTCGAACCCGATCATCTAATTGGCGTAGATATGGGAGCGCCTCGCCTGGCGGCTCAAGAGATCCCCGCCAGTCTAGGAGTGGCAGCAGCACCTGTGATCAACTTCCCGCTCACGGTGGCAGGCCACACCTGGCAGGTAACCACTGTAAGTATGGGCAACCCCCACTGCGTAGTGTTTGTGCCAGATTTAGCCCAAATTGATCTAACTACCCTTGGCCCCCAGTTTGAGCATCATCCCGCCTTTCCCCAGCGCATCAATACCGAGTTTGTCCAGGTGCTAAGCCCCAATCACCTGAAAATGCAAGTGTGGGAACGCGGCGCAGGCATAACCATGGCGTGCGGTACGGGTGCCTGTGCGGTGGTCGTAGCAGCAGTTTTAAATGAATTGAGCGATCGCACTTGCAGAGTAAGCTTGCCAGGGGGAGATCTCCAAATTTGCTGGCAGGAGCAAGATGATCACGTGCGGATGACTGGGCCAGCGATTAAAGTATTTGAAGGCACAATTTAACGTTTAGGCAGCCATAGATCAGCCAAATTGTACTGATCTAAGGCAGTGTTGAGTAACCAGCCAGCCATCAGCGCGATCGCCGCCAAGCCAACCATCAGGATAAAGCGCCCTACTTTACTGCTAGTTAAAGCCAAGATCTCCAAGCGGGCAATGTATAGCAGAGATGCCCACACTACCGTGATCCCTACCGACAGGATGATCAAGTTTGCCTTCGGCACAAATACAATCACCAAGGCAGCAATACCCCAAGCCAAAGACAAGAAATAATTCAAACCAAAACAGAGCGCACCACTGCCAAACCAGTAAAATAGCTGAGGTGGACTATGTAGAGCTAGCAACCAGCCGAAACCGGTATAGCTTGCCAGAATAGTTAAAACCGCAATTAAGGGGAATTTGATCATAACTTCAGGTCAAACTGATCAAAATCGTTACTCATCCAAAACTTTGGGATTTATGAGCTTGAGTATACCCAAATCCTTTTATCTCTGTCTCACCGACCTCAATCTCTACGATCCTAGTTTGGGTTTAGCTACCCAGATTGGGCAAGGGGAATACTTGAGTTTAGATCCCCAAGGCGCTGAACATCCAGATCTAGTGCCTGTTAGGCTATGGACGGATCATTATCAAGCTTACCTAGCTAGGGCAGATCTAGATCGCTTGCAAGTTTGCCACTCAATTCCCCCACGATCGCCGCACCTAGATTCTGTAGCGATCGCTCAACGCTTGCCTGAAGTAATTGCCTACGCGATCGCCGCTGGTCAGCAGCCCAATCAATACCTCTGGGGCGGGAGGCTCCCCCCCAATTTTGACTGCTCTGGCCTAGTTCAAGCTGCCTTTGCCCATGGTCAAATTGTGATCCCGCGGGATGCTTACCAACAGGAGGAATTTGCCCAACCTATTCCCCTTACTGCCAATTTCAACCGTTGGCTCCAGCAGCTATTGCCAGGTGATCTGATTTTCTTTGGCATCTCTAAAGCCACCCATGTAGCTATCTATGTGGGCAACTCCACTTATATTCATAGCTCTGGTGCCACCCACGGTCATAACCGCATCGCCATTGATCGCCTATGGGATCCAGCCAACCTGGAATTAATTCCCCCTTGTCCTGCCAAATATTATGCCGCTCAACTGCGAGGGGCTGGACGCATTTGCCAATCCTATAGTCCGATATTCTAGAGGGCGAAAACTATCCTGCGCAAACTAGACGGGGCATTTTGCACATACCTGAACGGTTTAGCCTGGCTGCCCCTGTTAGGCTAAAAGTAGGCAAATCCAACCTCAGTCTCTTTTTGGTTAAGTGTATGGCATCTCCCACCCAGCGAGTTTTGGGCAAACCCCACCCGTCTCTCGAAGTAGCCCTAATTGCTGTAGGCTTTACTGGGGTGGTCGCCATGGTTGCTCCGGTAGCTGTCTATGATGCCCAAGCGCAGGAGTTATCGATCATTCCTGATCGCACCACTGCCACTCAAGTGATCAATAACCAAATTCTGCCTAGTTCGGCAGCATCCTTGCGCGGTGGCAACCTGTTTCATAGTTTCGCTAAATTTAATGTGCCACCTACTGGCGTAGTGTTTGGCACGGGTGACGTAATCAATGGGGCTGCTGTTACCAACATCATCAATCGGGTGACGGGAAACACTGCTTCCGAAATTCTAGGCACGATCCAGAGCCGTGCCGCTTTCCCCAATGCCAACCTGTTTTTGATCAACCCCAATGGCTTAATTTTTGGTAGCCAAGCTCGCTTAGATATCGGTGGCTCTTTTCACGCTAGCACTGCTACTGGGATTGGCTTTAGCCAGGATCAAGTGTTTGGGGTTGACTCAGGGAATTTGCCTAGCGGTAACCCTACTAGCTTTTTATTTCGAGCAGAGCAGCCTGCTGCCTTACTCAACCAGGCTAACCTAGAAGTCCCCCTGGGACAAAACATTAGTCTGACCGCAGGCACAATCTATAGCTCTGGCATTTTGAGCGCTCCTAACGGTACCGTAGCGATCGCCACTGTACCAGGTGGCAGTAAAGTAGAACTGCGCTCCACTGATGCAATTTTGAGTTTAGAGGTAAACGCTAACTCCCTTAAACCTGATTGGCAGGGCAAAATCACTCAAGTCACTGAGCTAGCCAAGCAGCTTACCGGGGTAGCTAGTTTACCAGAAGCAACTCAAGTCGTAGTCAATGGTGATGGGGCTTTAGGTTTTAGCGCAGGAGCTCCTCAATTTGCTACTTTTAGAAATGCTAATAATCAGTATCAGACCTTAGGAAATTTCGCCCTGGAGCAAGGAGATCTATTTTTGAGTGCTGCTAACGGCGGTACTGTCCAAGTCTCTAGTCAAGCAAATCTCACCCTGATTAACCCTCAGCTTGCTACCACTGGTAATCTCTCCCTGCTTGCCCAAAAGCAACTAATCTACCGTGATACCCCCACAGTCCCTGCCAATATCTTGAGTGCTGGCAACGTTCTCATTCAGGCTAACCAAGGCATTGACCTGTTTGCCCTTAACCATGCTGACGGTTTAGTTCAAGGGGGCGGCATCATTAACTTGATCAGTGATGGTAAGGTCTTAGTTGATCTTAAGTTTGCTCCTAGCAACAATGCCAGCCTGGTTACCAATCTTTCTGCCAGCTATTCTAATGCTGATAACCTGTTTAGCACCAATTTGCTAGGTGAACCTGCTGCCACATTATTTAACAGCCGTCGCTAGCCTAGTTTTAGCAGTTGGGCTTGATTACCTGATTGGGGATCCCTGGAGTTGGCTACATCCAGTTCAGGTGATGGGCTGGGGAATTGCGCAGTGGCGAGATCTGACTTGGCGTTTTCTGCCTGAAGGGGGGGGACGCAAATTTTCCGGAATTTTGCTGACCTTTACCCTAGCTGGGCTCAGTGGCGGAACTACTTGGCTGCTGATTTACCTCAGTGGTGAGGTGGCCGAGACCTTGGCAATTGCCATGGAAGGGATATGTTTAGCTAGTTGTCTTGGTGCGCGTAGTCTCCATCGGGCGGCGATCGAAGTTTTAACGCCCCTTCAAAGTCATGACCTGGTTCATGGGCGGCTCATGCTTAATCGCTATGTGGGTAGGGATACTGAAAACTTGTCCCAGGCAGAAATTTTGCGTGCCTTAGTAGAAACGATCGCCGAAAATACTACTGATGGCGCGATCGCTCCCCTATTTTTTGGCATAATTGGCGGCGCCCCCTTGGCAATGGCCTATAAAGCCGTGAGTACCTTGGATTCGATGGTGGGATACCTTGATCCACCTTTTACTAACCTGGGTTGGTGTAGTGCCAAACTTGATGACCTGCTCACCTGGCTGCCCTGTCGATTTACGGTGATCGCTGTGGCAATCTTTTCAGGTAAGCCGCTGCAAGTATGGCGACTCTGCCAGCGCGATGCTCCTCAAGATCCTAGCCCTAATTCTGGCTGGAGTGAATGTGTCTTTGCTGCCACCTTGGGAGTGCAGTTAGGGGGATGGAACTATTACCGTAACCAACCCAAATTTAAACCTCTATTAGCAGAGCCGCACCAGCCCCTAGAAGTTGCCACTGTAATTCAGGCACTCACACTGATGCGTGCTAGCGTGATCGGACTACTGGGGATTGGGATTCCCCTCAAGCTCCTAATCGCCTTGAGCTAGAGCCAGTTCTACCCGATCTAGTTCTACCAATACGCGATCGCGCACTTTATCAGGCACCCGTCGCTTGGCGGTGGAATTGTAGTAGCTAGCTAGGGAATTGAGCGCAGTCCGCAGGGTGGTAAAGGAGGTGAGTCGCAATTTGTCTCCATCACGGCGATAGCGGGAGGCAAACGCATTGATTTTATACTTAGCATCTTGCTGAGCGGCGCTTTTGTCTGGGGCATCTTTGGGTAAGGTAATGGCATAGCGCAAACTCTTGACTACCGCATTTGTGTCTTCCGCATAATTACCAGTTAATCCCCCACTCACCAATTCCCGCATCTCTTTGGTGCTCAAACTCTTTTGTCTTGCCGCTAGCACTGGTTGCAATGGCCAGCAAATTGACCAAACCAACACCGCGATCGCTAGTACCCGCAGACATTGCTGCCACCAAGAAGATTTATTCATAGATCAAAAGTTTTTACTAAGTGATGTGATTTTATCGCAAATAGCTCCCCAGATCTCGGCGCAGGTTAAACCAATGCCATCGCCAATCTAGAGGACTGTTTTGCAGTTGCCTAGCCTCAAACTGCCAGGCTAGCTGACCTGCTAGGCTGGAACTGGAGCGCAGATCTTGAATCTTGAGCCGATGCGCTTGAGCTACCATGAACATCTCAGCCGTCTCGATCACGCCCTCACCCATACCCCAGAAAGCCAAGATTTGTCCCTGGCGATCGCATACTAACTCGCTGATATAGTTGTCTGTTTGAAGTTTCAGCCTGACTAAGCCGCGCTTCAGTTTAAAATTACGGGCTTCTAACTTGACGATTGGTGGCTGAGTATGACCAATTTTTAGTCTAGAGCTTTGCTGCCGCCAGGGCAGGTACAGCACATTACTTAAAACCACTTCCACATCTGCCAAATGCTCCACCCAATAAATGCAGGGATTTGAGGTTTGACCATAGGAATTAACCTGTACTTGGTTAGCAACTAACCTCACTTTAGCTCTGGCTAGGGCTAAATCCTGATAAATTGACCAATGCTGGGGCAAAAATACCTGATCAGCCACAAAACTTTGGCGATCGCTCAACACCTGGTAACCTTGATTTCTTGGCTTAATCCCATGAATCACCTGGCAGGTATAGACTTCCACCCCCTCACTTTCGAGTTGGGCTTGCAGCGATCGGCTGATTTCTGGCTGCCAGTCTGGCAAGATGCGGCTATTCAGGGTCACCAGTCTGACGCCATGACCAGATCGCGCTAACTTTTGCGCCCAAGCACAGGCGATCGGTTGGTCTCCTACCACCAAACTTTGGCATCTGAAGCTCGGCAAAACTAGCTCAGTAGCATGAGCAGGAGGTTCAAATCCCAGTTCCGAGCTAGCCAAATTAGGCAAGGTAATCACAAAAGCCCTAGCACTACATCTACCTTGCCCAGTCACCAGCCGCCGCCGATCGCTAAACTGTCCTCCCCCAGGAATTATGCTTACTCCCCTTGCCTGAGCTTGGGCAAAATCTACGAGATCCAAATTTTGATCGAGGTGATCTGCGCACAACAGCCAAGCCACCCTAGCATCCCGCTCTGCTGCCGCCTTAGCCAACCACCAGCCCACCCTAGTTGTGCCAATTACTACTACATCGTAATCTACCGCCATACTAGGAATCTTGCTAATTTAGGTTAAATCTACTATAACTTGACTACCCTAATTTACCTAACCTATGCGTATTGCCCTATTTGGCACAAGTGGCGATCCACCCACCATTGGGCATCAGAAAATTTTGCAGTGGCTATGCGCTCATTATCATTTAGTAGTGGTGTGGGTATCAAATAACCCATTTAAAACTCACCATGCTACCCTAGAACAACGTTTAGAAATGATGGCGCTGATCACTGACTCGATCGCGCCTAAACCACGCAACCTAGAAATTCATCCGGAAATTAGCCATCCGCACACCCTCAAAACCATTGAGCTAGCCCGTCAAATTTGGACTCAGGATACCTTTGATCTAGTAATTGGGGCTGATCTAGTGGGGCAGATCCCTACCTGGTACCGTGCCCCTGACCTACTCAGCCAGGTAAATCTCTTGGTGGTGCCGCGCCAAGGCTATGAAATCTTGGCCACTGACCTAGAACGGCTGCACAGCTTTGGCACTAAAGTAGCGATCGCTGACCTGGCTGTACCAATTAGCTCCTCCACTGAATTTCGCCAAAAGGGAGCAGAGAGTCATCTGATTCCCGCACTACTCGAATATATTCACCGTAATTGCATTTACCCATGGCTAAATCCCCCCAGCTAGCCAACTTTCGGGTGTGGGTCAACAACCTGATCTTTGCCGTAGACACGGAGCAGAATTGCCTTCTGGTCTTGCTAGTACTGGCAGATCCCCATTGCGATCGCTGGAGTTTACCCCAAACCCTGGTGGGCAACACTGAATCCCTGGAACAGGCAGCCTATCGCACCCTAGCCGAAAAAATTCGGGTCAAAGATCTCTATTTAGAGCAGCTTTACACCTTTGACAACCAGCCGCGATCGCTGGCTGAACTCACGGTGAGTTATTTTGCCCTAGTCCGCCATGACCAAGCCGAGCTCAACGCCGAAGGGGTGAATGGGATCGCCTGGTACGCCGTCAACCGGATCCCCCCCCTTGCCGCTAACCATGATCAGGTGTTGACCTATGGCTGCCGCCGTCTGCGCAACAAACTAGAATACAGTCCGATCGCTTTTGAAGTCTTACCTCCTACTTTTACCTTAGGAGAACTATTTCAGTTTTATCGCACCGTTCTGGGTGAAAACTTTGCCGATTATTCCAACTTCCGTTCCCGCTTGCTCAAGCTCGGTTTCTTAGTAGACACGGGCACCAAGGTTACCAGAGGAGCCGGACGACCTGCCAGCCTCTATCAGTTTGATCCAGTGAGGTTTGCCCGCTTCAAGGATCAGCCGATGGTATTTGTGTGAACCAGACCTGTAAAAGCCGATCTAACTCCGCGATCGCACATCGAGGAGATACGCGGGGTAAAACAATCTCCTCACCCTGTTGGAAAAAGCACAACACGGGCACCTCATACTCATACTTAGCAGTCCAGCGATCGCTTGCGCCAATATCTCGTACCAGGAGCTCAAACCTAGGTGTCAGGCTCAACTGATTTACCTGATCGAGCTTGTGCGCCAAGTTTTCGCATAGACAACAGCCGACTTTGCTATAGAGAATTAATTGGGGGAGCATAAAAATCTGCCTAAAACTGAATTTTATTTTTCATAAATAAGCCAGAATGAGCGCAATAATTCAGCTACAATCTTGCCGAACTTAATTTTTTGCAATACACCTAAGGGTTGCAGAAATCACCTACAAATGTATTTTGCCAGAGGTATTTTGCAGACGCATTTCGTCAAACCTACAGCTTTTTTTTTGATTATCCCCCAGGTTCTCTACTTATGCGCGATCTAGTAAGCTCCTGCAAATTATCTTTCCTGACTTACTCTCCAACGTTTAAATCGGTGTTTAAATCGGTCGGATTGTCAGCAGCTTTAGCAACCCTAGCCATGGTGCCATCCATGACCGCAGGCGCCGCAAATTCTCCCTCTGGTTTTAATCGGCTAGAAACCTTTACCTTCGATCTGACCCAAAACCGCATTTCTTTCACCACCCTGCAACAGGTCGAGCCTAGAGCACAGTTATTGCTAAATCCCGCCCGCATTGTGATCGATCTACCTGGCACAATTTATACCAACAAAACTGTGCGGCGAGCGATTGGCGGTGCAGTGCGCGAAGTGCGGGTGGGTCAAAGTGAGCCAGAGACTACCAGGCTAGTAGTGGAATTTAACCCTGAGCTACCGATAGACTTGAATAACTTACGGTTGCAAGCAAAATCTATGCGCGATTGGTCAATCAGTTTGCCAGAGCAGGTAGCAACTTCGCGGGTTTATACAGCCCTGTTTGGCTGGCCGCTAAATGGTACACTCACGGCTGGGTTTGGCTGGCGCACTCATCCGATCACGGGTCAACGCAAACTCCATAAGGGAATTGATATTGCTGCTCCCATTGGCGCTCCGATCATGGCAGCAGCAGATGGAGTAGTCCTAGATGCCGACTTTGACAGTGATTATGGCAACTTTGTCGAGCTATCTCACAGTGATGGCAATACTACCCTCTATGCCCACGCCAATCGCCTCTTGGTAACTAAGGGCATGAGAGTACGCAAGGGGCAGCCGATCGCTGAAGTGGGAACCACAGGCAGAAGTACTGGCCCCCATTTACACTTTGAGGTGTTGGCCAACGGCAAAGAACCTGTTGACCCAATTAGTACGGTCTTACCTAAGCAATTTGTCCTATTCGATCTAGCTACCCTGTAATTTTCTATATTTACAATGGATTCAGCTTGTTACCATTGCGCGTAAGTCCTATTTGTTTTCGAGCATAACTCTAGAAATTAGTGTAAAAGAGAGGGTAAAAAAAAGCGTGGAGAAAATTACAACTGCCAAGGTTGCTCTGCTCAGCGTTTCCGATAAAACTGGGCTGCTAGAACTAGCCCGTTTTTTGGTAGAAGAACAGCAATTTACCCTGATCAGTAGTGGTGGTACAGCAGCCGCGATCGCTGCCGCAGGTCTGCCAGTGACAAAGGTGAGTGATTACACAGGCGCACCAGAAATTTTAGGCGGGCGAGTAAAGACCCTGCACCCACGCATCCATGGCGGTATTTTAGCCAGGTTAGCTCTAGACTCTGATCACCAAGATTTAGAACAACATCAAATTAGGCCGATTACCCTAGTGGTAGTCAATCTTTATCCCTTTGCCGAGGCGATTAGTCAAGCCCATGTCTGCTTGGCAGAAGCAGTAGAACAGATTGATATTGGCGGCCCAGCCATGTTGCGGGCAGCAGCAAAAAATCACGAATATGTCACAGTCCTATCCAGCCCCGACCAGTACGCCCTGTTGATCGAGCAGATGCGCCAAGGCGAAGTGTCGATTGGGTTAAGGCGATCGCTAGCCGTAGCAGCTTTTCAACATACTGCTGCCTATGATCGGTTAATTGCCAAATATTTAGCTGGTCAAGCAGAGCCGATCGCCCATAGATTACCTGATTTCGAGTTGGCAGGCAGCCAGGCTAAACCACTGCGCTATGGAGAAAATCCCCATCAGTTAGCTACTTGGTATCAAACTGAAGCGATCGGCTGGTCGGCAGCACAACAACTCCAGGGTAAAGAATTGAGCTACAACAACTTGCTTGATCTAGAAGCAGCGCGGCAACTAGTGGCAGAGTTCATCCATGATCAGCCCTGTGCCGTAATTGTCAAACATAACAATCCCTGTGGCGTAGCGCTCTCTTCCACCCTACTGGGAGCCTATGAATATGCCTTTGCGGCGGATGCAGTCTCGGCCTTTGGAGGAGTGGTTGCCCTGAATCAGCCCCTAGATCTAGCCACGGCTGAAGTAATGAGTGAAACCTTTTTAGAGTGTGTAGTTGCCCCCGGCTTTGCTCCCGAAGCCTTATCCCTCTTGCGGGCTAAACCAAATCTCCGCCTCTTGCTGCTAGCAGATCTCCGCCAATCAGCCCCAGAAACGATTAGAACAATCGCGGGCGGAATCTTAGTACAGCAAAGTGATCACCTGCCAGTAGATCCAAGTACTTGGAAAGTTGTAACTCAAGCCCAGCCTACTCCTGAACAGATCCAGGATCTAATCTTTGCTTGGAAAGTCTGCCGTCATGTGAAATCTAACGCGATCGTGATTGCCGCTGAGGGAGCCACTCTGGGCATCGGGGCTGGTCAAATGAATCGAGTGGGATCTTGTCAAATTGCGATCGCCCAAGCGGGTGAAAATGCCCAAGGATCTGTGTTAGCCAGCGATGGCTTCTTCCCCTTTGATGATACAGTGAGGGCAGCAGGAGCAGCAGGGATTAGGGCAATTATCCAGCCTGGTGGTAGTATTAAAGACCAAGACTCGATCGCTGCTGCTGATCAATTGGGCTTGGTGATGATTTTGACAGGCACTAGACACTTTTTACACTAACTTTTCTGAGTATTTGCCCATGTCTCTACCCCGTTTTGATCCCAATAAGAAGCTCCAAAGCCAGATTCAAGACATTTTGGAGGCAATTGATGCGAGTGAATCCTTTGTAGAAGACATGGATTTTAATCAATTCAGTGGCGATCAAAAAACCATCTACGCCATCGAGCGATCGCTTGGTATTGTCGGCACCACCGCTAAGCGCTTGCCTTGGGAACTAGTCAATAACTACAGCGAAATTAACTGGCGGGAAATTATGGGGCTAGGAGAAAAACTGACCTTTGGTCTGTTTGAAGTAGATATTGCCGATCTTTGGCGGGTATTGCAGGATGATCTGCCCAAGCTTAAGCAACTGATGGTAGAAATTCAATCTGAGATGAACACTACAGATTAAACTGACCTATGGCGATTTTCAAAAGAATGCAGTACAGAAGTCATTAAAACCCATAAAACCCAATGGGGAGCTGCACCCTGCGACCTTTTTTGCGCCCGATTAAGTTGCAACCTGTAATAATTTAAGAAACAATTTAAGACTTACACAAACGCGATCTAAAACCCTGGCTCTAAGTGGGATGCGGGGCGAAGTCTTAAGCACAATAATCTTGTATCCGCAAGTAGCTAGGTGGCTCACGTTTACTCAAGCGTAAAACCCAGTTGGGTAAATTTTGACCAGTCTAAATAGATTTCTAAATAAATTAGAGTAGTCTAGACTAATAAAAATCGATAGGTAAAACCAACATCTAAATTCAGCAAGTAAGAATCAATAATTAGAAATTAAATAAATACAAATATAAAAGCCAGTAGAAAAACTAATGACTAGAAACTTATAAGCGGGTGAAGAGATTCGAACTCTCGACATTCTCCTTGGCAAGGAGATGCTCTACCACTGAGCCACACCCGCATTTTAGGCTTTATTAGGATAGCAACTTGTTAAAGCTCTGTCAAGCATTTATCACAATAATTTCAAGATAGCCTGATTTAGAAACCGTAGTAAAAAGGGAGTTAGCGCCCCATAGTAGGGTCAGGGTTTTAGATCAAGTTTGCGTAAATCCTATGATTTTTGAGTTGGCAAAATTCCACCCGTAGCATAAATATGTAGAGATCATGGCAAAGGTGTTAGTGTTGAATGCGTCCTATGAGCCACTAAATATTACTAACTGGCAAAGGGCGGTGGTGCTGTTGCTCAAGGGTAAGGCAGAACGGCTAGATCATTACAGTGAGCCAGATCAGCCGGGCAAATTAGTGCGGACTGGATTCAGGTTGCCTTCGGTGATTCGCCTTACCCACTATGTAAGTTTGCCCTACAAGGAAGTGGCAATGACCCGCAAGAATGTGCTACACCGCGATGGTCACTGCTGCCAGTATTGCGGCCATGTGGGGGATAATTTAACCATCGATCATGTGTTACCGCGATCGCGGGGGGGTGCAGACACTTGGGAAAACATGGTGGCAGCCTGTATGCGGTGTAATGTCAAAAAAGGCAATCGCACTCCCAAGGAAGCCCATATGCCTCTCAAGCGATCCCCTCGCCAGCCCAATAGTGGTTTGCAGTTTGAGGTGAGTAAGCATATCCGTGCCAATCAGGAATGGCAGAAATATCTGTTCTAGCCCTTGACTGGAGCCAGTAACTTTTTCACTGCACTCACTAATTCTTCCCGCTTGAATGGCTTCACAATATAGGCATCAGCCCCCTGCTTCATGCCCCAGTATTTATCAAATTCTTCAGATTTAGTGGTACACATCAGTACGGGTACTGTCTTGGTAGCAGCATTATTCTTCACCCAACGACAAAATTCGTAACCATTCATATTAGGCATTACCACATCAGTAATTACTAAATCAAAGGAAGCTGATTTGAGCTTTTCTACGCCATCTGCACCATCAAAAGCTTCTACCACCTGAAATCCCATCTCAGATAGGTGAATTGCTACCATTTCGCGAATTGTGGCGCTGTCATCTACAATCAGCACTTTAGTCATAACTACTTCCCTAGGCTGTGATTACCCTATTGATTATCCTATGATGATTCTTTGCCAATACCAGATTAGTTAGATTTGCTATATTTTACCCAAACAAGATCAGGTAGTGATAAAAGTCTAAGGATTTAAAGGGGGGCGTAGGGTCAACGCCCCTAAACCCCTAACTCACTTTTATCCTTACTTGTTGGGGACTACCCAAGATCAAATACTTTAGCTGAAGGCAGGCACAATTATAAAGCATTTTTAGCTATGACCTCATGTTCTCCCAAACAATTGGGCTAAACTGGTGCAAAACCTGCAAATGGATGGCGTATGAACCCAGGCCTAGAATCTAAACTTGAGCAGTTACAGGCTTTAATCCAAGGTTGTGAAGGAGTTGTGGTTGCCTACTCAGGCGGGATCGATAGCACACTGGTAGCTAAGGTAGCCTACGACCTGTTAGGTGAGCGGGCGATCGCGGTGACTGCGAACTCGGCTGCTTTATTACCAAGCGATCTAGCTGAAGCTCAGTGGCAAGCCCAAATCATTGGCATTCAACATCAGGTAGTTGAAGGACAAGAGCTAGAAAATCCCAACTATGCCGCTAACCCGATCAATCGCTGTTATTTTTGCAAAAGCGAGCTTTACGACCACCTGATCCCCCTGGCGCACAGTTGGGGCTACGCATATGTTTTAGATGGTTTGAATGCAGATGACCTCCAAGATTATCGCCCAGGCATCCAGGCAGCTAAGGAGCGGGGGGTGCGATCGCCTCTGGCTGAAGTGGGAATTAACAAGCTGGAAATTCGTCAACTCACCCAATTTTGGCAATTGCCCTGGTGGAATAAACCGGCTCAACCCTGTTTGAGTTCCCGCTTTCCCTACGGTGAAGAGATCACCCTTGCCAAGTTGCGGCGGGTGGGAGAGGCAGAGTTTTATTTACGGCAACAACTGTATAGCTGGGGGAAAAGCTGGGAGCTGCGGGTGCGATCGCAAGGGGATCTAGCCAAACTAGAACTGCCCTACCAGCATTTAAGAGAGTTTATGCAGTTGGTCGATCTCGAACAGCTAAACCATGCTTTTAAAGGGCTTGGCTTTAGGGGAGTAATGCTTGACCTAGAGGGATTTCGCAGTGGCAAGCTGAATGATGCAATTAGCCAAGGTCTAAAACCAGGGCTGTAACTTTTGGTAGAGTTGGTCGGCGGGAATCGCACCTTCTAGCCTTTCTACAGGTTTACCCTGCTTGAATACAATCATCGTAGGTAGAGCAGTAATGCGATATTGACTTGCCAGATCGGGATAATTGTCGGTGTTGATCTTAACAATGGTAGCTTTGCCTTTGACCTGGGGGCTCAATTGCTCTAAGACTTTAGCCATAATTTGGCAGGGGCCACACCAGGGGGCATAGAAATCTACTAACAGGGGTAAGTCAGAGCTAGCTAGGAGTTCGCCAAAGTTATTAAATTGCTGAGAGGTGGACATAGGTTTAGGGATGGAGTTATGTTCAGATTAGCTTGAATGGCTGAGAATAATCTAATTTGTTTGGAACTTATTCAACACTGACGCTAGACTGAGCCAAACAGCTTTAGATTGTGCATGGTTAGATCGATTGATATTTTACAGTCCTATCGTCAGTTTGCCGACCAGCAATTTACGGTAGTTGACTTGGAGACCACAGGGGGAAAACCCAACTCTAGTCGAGCGATCGAGATTGCAGTGATCCATGCTTCTTTGGCGAAAGGGATCATTGCTGAGTATAGCGATCTAATCAATCCTCAAACTCTGGTGCCTAGTCAAATTACCCGACTAACTGGCATATCCCAAAAAATGGTAGATGGTGGCGTGCCAAGTGAGCAGTTATGGTTTGATTATTTACCCCACCTTAGTCAAGGGGTGTTTACTGCCCATAACCTCAATTTTGACTATGGTTTTATTCAGATGGAGTATCGCCGCTTGGGGATCAATTATCAGCGTCCCAGCAATGCTAAACTTTGCACTGTCCAGTTTTCGCGCCTATTATTGCCTCACCTCAAGTCGCGATCGCTCCCTAATTTAGTGCAACATTTTAATTTTCCAGTGGGCAAGTCCCATCGTGCCGCCGCCGATACCCGTGCCTGTTGGTTACTCCTGGAGAAGTTATTTGAGCAACTAGCGATCGAAAGTCAAGAACTTTTATTAGAGCGGATTGGGCAGGAATGGCTGGATTTGACTGCTGCCGCCGCGATTTTGGGCTTAAACCCAGATGCTGCCCAGTTAATTTTAGAGGCTGAGCGGGTGAATCATCGTTTTTCCCAACGGCGATTTGTGGTGGTGTACCAGCGCTGCAGCGTGGAAGCTTTGGCTGAGCAACTGAGGAGTTAGTTACATAGCCTGATTGGGAAAGCGTGAGGAAAAGAGAGTTTGAGGGCAGAACCCCCACTCCATTTAGAGCCAGGTTTTTAGATCACGTTTGCGTAAGTCCTACTAGTGCTACAATACGGCACTGACCAAACTCAACTATGCCCACAGTTGCAATCATTGACTACGATAGCGGCAATCTCCACTCGGCAGCCAAGGGACTAGAAACTGCTGGTGCACGGGTGTTAATTAGTCGTGACCCCCAACAAATTCTCAGGGCGGATGGGGTAGTACTGCCTGGGGTGGGAGCTTTTGATCAGGCAATCGCTCAGCTACGACAATATGATTTAGAACCAGTAATCAACCAAGCGATCGCTCAACAGCAGCCTTTTTTGGGCATATGTGTAGGTATGCAGCTTCTGTTTGACTCAAGTGCAGAAGGTAATCTGCCAGGCTTGGGCATTATTCCAGGCAAGGTAGTCAAAATTCAGCCTGAACCCCATCTCACCATTCCTCACATGGGGTGGAATCAGTTGCAGGTGGCTCAGCCAGACTGCTCCCTATGGCAGCAACTTGATCCTAATCCTTGGTTTTATTTTGTTCACTCTTACTTTGGCTTGCCCCAAGATTCTAGTTGGATCGCGGCATCTACCACCCATGGCACTCAAACCCTAACCGCTGCGATCGCGCGAGCAAATTTATTTGCCGTTCAGTTTCATCCCGAAAAGTCTTCTAGGTCAGGTCTGCAAATGCTCCGCAACTTTATTAAGCTACTGGCATGAATGCTCAAAGCTGAAGTTTTGAGCTAAATTAGCAGAAACCTAACTGCCCAAATTCTAGTCCAAAGCATTGGTCAAAAATATCTAAAAATTCATGCTTAACTTTAAACTAACTAAAATGGGGCTTTGCGTTGTTCTGGCTAGCCTTGCTCCTAGCTTCAGTTTCTTGGGACTTCCCCTCGCGGCTCAACCAAACGCTGGCATCATTTTGTTTGGCAAAATTCGAGACAATGCCCTGGATTATGTGCTCGACTATGGCAAAGCGAACATTACTGATCGCTACTACCTCACGCTCAAGCCGCAAAAGTTGCAAGTCAACGAGATTATTATCACGGTGCCTGAAACCTTTCAGGGGGAATTTGACGACCAAGATATTCTGGTCAGGGTGGCGGGCAAAGAGACTAGACCTGCTAAGGCAAAATGGAACCCCCAGGCGCGCACCATTGATATTGAAGTTAAAGAACCAATTCCGATTAACCAAGAGGCTGTGATTATTCTATCCAACGTGCGCAATCCTTATTTTGGTGGTCTGTTTCAATTTGATGCTAGGGTGCGCAGCATTACTGACCTGCCAGTGTTACGCTATGTGGGGTCTTGGGTGATCGGCATTGATTAGTTTAGGCGCTAGTTTTAAATCACGTTTGCGTAATTTAAAACAGATATAGGGGGATGCGCGCCACACTCCATTATCTTCCACAGCCGAAAAATTTTTTAAACCTGTGGCTGCGCCCTCCGACCCTATGACTTAGATTCTAGAGGTGATTCTAGAGATTTAGCGTTCTAGCTCTGTTTGCAATAGGTCTTGATCAGGGCGCGCAAAAATCGAAAAGTCACACAAAAAGCGGGTAGCTTCAGCTTCGAGTTGATGGATTAGATGAGCTTCCATGGTGTGATTACAGCGCAACGCCGCCAAGTAGCCATCCAAAAACAGTCGGAGCTCATCACGGCGATAGCCTCGATCCCACATATTTACCAGTTCATCGGTAATCTTCTGGTAATTGCGAATTACCTGGACATTTTCCAGCATGAGTCCCCCTGAGAATTTAGCCCTTGATCGAGAACAAAGAAGATTTTATGATTCCATGCTAACATCTCTAGGCTTTTCTAACAATTGACCTTACTATAAGGAATCTGAGCCAAATATATTAACTGGCTTAGCTCATGACTTACGCAGTCTGATTTGGGAAGTCCTGTAAAAAAGGGAGCTAGAGCCCTCAAATCTAGCCCCACACCCCACTTAGAGCCAAGTTTTTAGATCACGGTTGCGTAACTCCTAATCAATATTGAAGGTGATAATTTGGGAACTGCTGGCGAAAGTAGATTTGCTCAATTCTCGCAGGCAGGTCTGTCTAGTTAAACTTGTTTAATTTGGGGCTAGACTGTAGTCTTGGAGGGCATAGACTTCTAACTTGCCGGTCTGGAGGGAACGAATGGCAGCGATCGCGGCTTTGGCTCCAGCTAGAGTAGTAATTACGGGGATTTTGTAGGATAGGGCAGTGCGGCGAATCAATTTGCCATCTTGTTGGGCTTCTTCACCAGAGGGCGAGTTGACGATCAGTTGAATTTGACCGTTTTTGATCAGATCGCTAATATTGGGTCTGCCTTCATGAATTTTGAGCACCTGGACGCTATCTATGCCATTGCGACTCAAGACCTTGTGGGTGCCTTCGGTGGCAATTACCTGAAAACCGAGTTCGGTAAAGCCTTCGGCTACGGCGGTTACACCTAGTTTATCCCGTTCGTTGACTGAGATAAAGACGGTGCCTTGCAGGGGCAGTTTGGTACTAGCAGCTAGTTGCGCCTTGGCAAAAGCACGACCAAACTCAAAATCAATGCCCATCACTTCCCCGGTGGATCGCATTTCGGGGCCTAGGATGGTGTCGGTGCCGGCAAATTTGGCAAAGGGCAGCACCGCTTCTTTGATGGCAATGTGTGCAGGGATCACCTCTTGGGTATAGTTGAGTTGGTCTAGGGTTTTACCTGCCATGATTTGAGTGGCATATCTGACTAGGGGCACAGCGATCGCTTTGCTGACATAGGGCACGGTGCGGGAGGCACGAGGGTTTGCCTCTAGGATAAAAACTTGTGGGGCGGCGGCCATGCCAGTTCCCATCTGTACGGCGTACTGCACATTCATGAGCCCAATTACTTCCAGGCGTTGAGCTAGGCGTACTGTCCAGGTGCGAATAGTTGCCAGTACTTCTTGGGGCAGAGAAAAAGTGGGAATGGCGCAGGCAGAGTCACCTGAATGAATGCCAGCTTCTTCAATATGTTCCATGATGCCACCAATTACCACATTGCCTGTGGCATCAGCGATCGCGTCCACATCTACTTCAATCGCGCCCTCTAGGAACTGATCGATCAGAATGGGATGTTCTGGCTCAATCAGAATTGCTTTCTGCATGTATTTCTCTAGCTCTTGATCGGAATAGACCACTTCCATGCCTCTCCCTCCTAACACATAGCTAGGTCGCACCACTACGGGATAACCCACCCGTTGAGCTACTTCTAGGGCTTCTTGATAGGAGCGAGCCAAGCCATTATTTGGTTGATTGATCTGGAGTGCTTGACAGATTGCTTCAAATCGTTCGCGGTCTTCGGCAATGTCGATCGAGTTGGGCGAAGTGCCCCAAATTTTGGTATTGGGCTGATGCTCTTGCAGGTAGGATTGGAGACTATTAGCTAGTTTGAGCGGTGTTTGCCCGCCAAATTGAATGATTACGCCTACGGGTTGCTCCTGCTCGATAATGTTCAGCACATCCTCACGGGTAAGGGGTTCAAAATAGAGGCGATC
>JANRLH010000109.1:0-43950 GCA_033762795.1 Pseudanabaenaceae cyanobacterium bins.68 | reverse complement strand
TAATAAAGATCGCCATTCTAAAATGAGAATAGAGCCGAAAAGGAGAAGCGGCTTCGTTAAACCAGCGAAATAGTAACCCAGGAATGATCATCATCAAACAGCCAAATAACTGATAATAGATGAATAATTCCCCTGGCCCAGTTTGAATCACAGAAGTGGTAAAGTCAGCAGGACCCAGTCGCTCAGTTAGTCGGCCGATTGCATTAGACGGAATTGAGGTAAGTTTACCTGGAGAGAGGAATCGCGGTAGCCAAAACCAGAGTAGCCTTTCCCATAAATACTCAGGTGGAATGGGCAAGCGATCGGCAAAATGCACGATTGAGGTCATTGCCGTTACCTGTTCGGTAGGGCCTGCCGTATTAAAAGGCGTAAGTACGGTTTCTAAGTACTGTTCCCAAGGCAAAGCTAACATGGCTTGCCAAGATTTAGTTAGGGTAGCAAAAGGGTCAAAGTTACTAGTGGCAATACTGATTTCGTTCCGATAAATTGCTAGGGTAGGATATACCAGAGTGACAGAAGTCAAGGCAATCACACTAAACAAGCTAAAAAATCCCCAGGATACCCGTCGAGTAGCTAAATAATAGGCAAACGCCAAGGGGATGAGCACAAAGCCAGCAAATCTACCCTTAGAGCCACTGAAAATTTGATAAAGTAATTCTAAAATAACCAGAAATACCGTAATCCAAGCAATTAATTTTTGACCTTGGGTTTTGCGGTAATCCTGTTGAAAAAACACAATGATGCCATAGAGCCAAGCGATTGAGTAGAGCGGATCAAACTGTGAGAGGAAACTAGAAATTAAGGCTGGAATACTCTGCTCTTCGGTTGCTCCACCACCTATATAAAACACTCGCCCTAGGGTAAAGTTCCAGATCCGAGTAACTAGCCCTAGGCTAGTCAATACCAGAAATAGAAATAACTCATCACTAGATTTGCGAATAAAGAGGAGATTGAAGGGATTTCGTACTGAGCTAAACCAGGATTTTTTGATCGCTAGAAAGCGGATTAAAATTGGGTACACCAGGTAGTAGCCTAGGTTTAGGCAAATCAGACACAGAATCAACATCGTAAAGCTAGTAGCAGCCGAGGGTAAGATTTTTTCCCAGATGCCGATATGCTCAAATGCCTGGGGATCAAGTTGCATCCAGCTAAAATAGAAAGCCACTCCGAGATAGGCAGAATTAACCAGATGAATGGTCAAGTGGTCATAGAACTGTCTTCTCTGACAGTCGATCGCTACCAATAAAATCACGATGCCCAGGCAAAATAAGAAGCGGGGAATCGGCGAATCTAGTTCTAGACTCAGGTAGAGGATGCCGACCAAGCCACAAAGTCCTGCCATCGAAAACAAAAACTGATTAGCCAGTCGGCTGCGAGTCTGAGCCAGGCCACCCAAGACTGCACCTAGGGCTGACCAGCCAAAAATGCCAAACAAAAAAGCGGATTCTTTGATCCCAGTTTTGAGCGGAGGAGAGGAGGTATTATTCATGCTTTTTGGGTCAATCTCAGCAACCTGGTTTTGATCTGGGTAGCGATCGCTTGAATTTCTGATTGAGTAAAAGCCAGGCTAAATCCCAGCCCCAACCCTAACACACTGATAATAATCGTAGTTACTAGTCGCCACTCCACGGTTATCTCTAGTGTAGGTAAGGTAAATATAACCACAGAGGTAGTTAAGCTGATTAAGCCTATCATGATCAACTGGGAGCGATTAGTTTTTACGATATCTCCCAAACTCGGTCTACCCAAATAAATTAGGGTAAAAGTAGCAGCGATCGCTTGTGCCAGCAATAACCCCAAGCCACTGTAGAGCGGAATTAAAATCAGCGCCAGCAAAATATTGAGAAGTAAAGCTACCACCTGCACCAGCCCGATCACCCGCGTTTTACCCTCTGCCACCAAATACTGATTGAGGATACCCCCCAGGCTAGATAAAGCTGCCCCATAGATTCCCATGCGTACCAAGGGAATTGATTCAAGATAATTTTTGCCGAACAGGAACGGCACGGTCGCTTCTAAACTCAGGCAAATACTCAAACAAATTCCCAGAATTAGTAGCCACATGGCGCGGAAATGCAGAGATTTGATCTGCTGATGTTGAGCGGGGTCGGCTACTAAACTGGCAGATAAGCTGGAGACTAAGACTGGCGCAATCACCCCAGGCAAAAAACTGATCAACTGAGCTAAGGACTGGCTGATGCGAATGTAGCCTACCTGCTCAATCCCCCCTAGACGAGTAACATAGCCCAAAAATGGTAGCCCCACAAACCCAGCTAAAAAATTACTGCTATAGAAGGGTAAGCCCAGTTTTAGCATGGCGATCGCGGTGGGAGCAAAACGATCTAGGCGCAATTTAATCCCCTTCTCTGCCAGTGTGGTTAGACCCAGCCACCAGCCCACAGCTACTTGAATTAAATTGGTCAAAGACTGACTCCACAAGGCTCCCCCCAGACCAAAATTAAAGGCTACCAGAACAGTGATGCCATTACCCAATAGGCTAGAAAGCGCTGTATTCAGGGAATAGGCTTGAAAGGCCTGTAAGGCCACTAAATACATCCAAGCAGGCGCAGCGATCGCTAAAAATAATACCCCCCACCCCGCCACCGCCAGCCAAGGAGCAATCTTAGCTTCGCCCAGTAAATTAGCGGCAATGTAGTCGGGGAACAGCCATAGGCTACCAGCAAGCAAAACTCCAACCAAGGCGATCAGCAAACCTCCCACCCCAAATAGGCGGCCGGTCTCCGCTTTACCAATAGTTTCGTGTTGGGCACCATTGCGGTGAATAGCCAGATCTAAACCCACGCGCCCCAGATTATCTGCCGTTTGAATGGTCTGCTGTACAATGCCGTAAATGCCTAAGCTGGCAGGGCCTAGCTTCCTAGCCAAAATCGGCAACAGGATGAAACTAGCTGCTCTGGTGGTCAAATTCGCGATCAAGATCCAAAAGCTGCCCTTCAGGATCTGCTTGAGGGAGGAACCCAGCATCACCGCACAAATACCTGATCATACTGCCATGCTGCCGATTCAATTGTCGGCCGAAAGCCCAGCTCTGCCATCTTGGCGTAGAGCATAGCCGGAGTATGACCGAATCTAGCTAAAAACTTGGCAGTAACTTCTACCACTACCGTATGCACGAGAGGATTGGCCAAAAATTGCTCCATGCCGCAGATTACTTGGTATTCAGCACCCTCGACATCAATCTTGACTAGGGCTTTGCCCGTTCTTTGGGCTAGCAGGGGCTCTAGGACTAGATCTCCTGGCAGTGTAGGAATCAAGCAAGCATCGAAATCGGGGTTACTGGCTGTGTCAGCCAAAAAGTTTAGACCCGTGTGGGTTTTGGCGGTCAGAAAGCGGGCAACTCCCACTTGATCTGATAAAGCCGTGTTAAAAAACACCACGTTCTCAGCCTGATTGTCTGCCAGATTTTGCACCAAGCGGGTAAATTCTCGAGCGGAAGGCTCAAAGCAAACTACTAAACCTGTTTTACCGACCTGCTCAGCAGCAATCAGAGCAAAGAAACCAATGTTAGAACCAATATCGCAGAATAGATCGCCAGGTTTTAGCTGTTTCAACACCTCGACCGTGTGGTGATGGGGATTGGTAGCGATCGGCTCACAGTAGGACATATCCATGCTGCTACTGAGGAAAATATTTAGCTGAACCCCATAGGCTGTCCTAGCTTTAAAAGACTTAAAAATTCGATCTAGGCACTTTGCTAAAAAAAATTTGCCGCGATAGTTGGGAGTATATTTCCAGTGAGATATATAAATTTGAGCGATCGCCGAAGCTAGAGGCATGGGAATTATGCGAAATAGAGAAATTAACGTCTAGCCAAGTAAATGATCGGATTGACTGCACGGCCACCATTAGGACGGATTTCAAAGTGGAGGTGGGGTCCCGTGCTAAATCCAGTACTGCCCATCGCTGCGATCGGTTGCCCCTGGTTCACAGTTTGACCTGGTCGCACATACACCGCACTATTGTGCGCATACCGAGTGACTGTACCATCTGAATGGCGAATGTCAACCATATAGCCGTAACCACCACTATTCCAACCTGCAAAGTTTACGACACCTGATGCCGCCGCTACAATTGGCGTGCCTACAGGGCCAGCAATATCAATTCCTTGATGTACTCGTCCCCAGCGCCAGCCAAACCCAGAAGTGAGTGTTCCTCTGGCTGGCCAGATGAAATCAGAGTTAGCAATAGTACCACTGCTAGGATCAGCCAGATCAGGCAAGTAGGCAGTAGCAGATAGATCGGGCAGTTGGGGAGACTGCACCAGATTGTTACCTTGATCTAGTTGCAGCACTGAGGTAGGCGCGATCTTGGCTGCCGCAATTCGGCTAGGTCGGCTCTGTAATAGCTGATTGATTCTGGCGCGGCGAGTTTGAGGGCTGGAAGGAGTAGGCAAACTGATTTCCGTGGCGGGAGAGCCAGGTAGTTCTAGGGTGGGTCGCTCAATCTGAACCTGTTCCAGGGCGGGTGTTGGGGCTGGTTGCGGTAGGGCAGCCAATGGCTGACGCAGTTCTGGATTGACTGCTGTAGCTGGGTTATTGGGTGTAGCTACTTGATCTGACTTAGATGGCTCTAGCTTGATCTCATGTTTGAGTTGACTGGCAGCGATCGCGGTTTCAGGCAATTTAGCTACCGGTGGATCTTGAAACTGCTCAATTAAATTGCTAGAGCCAGCGGGAGCCACCAGTTGATCGGGAATTAGCTTCGCCACTTTAGACGCAGCAGGCTGCTCGATTAGTTGACGTTCAGATGATGCGGCGGGCTGCAGGACAGGCGTAACTTTCTGTACTAAAGGCAGAGCCGCAACCCCATTACTCTTGACTATAGGTTTAGGACGAATGGCAATTTGCTTGCGTGCCTTAGTTTGGGCTTGAGCTACATAAGTACCATTAGTACCATTTACCGGAATCTGAATGGATTGACCAGCAAACAAGAGATTAGGATTTTTGAGTCGATTTAGCCTAGTCAGTTTAACCTGGGAAACTCCAGTACGGCGGGAGATCTGCTCCAAGGTATCACCTCGAACTACCCGATAGGAGCGGTACTTGGGCTGCTTGGTAATTTGGCGAGCCAAAGAATTAGGTCGGCTGCTAATTGGCACAATCTGACCAACCTGCTTGGTTTTGGCAGAGACTACCTGTTGAGCAGGATTGCTGACCTCTATAGCATGGGGGGCTAACTTAGGCGGCGTAGGCGAAAAGCCATGGCTAAATGTAGTAACAGGAATGAATTTTTCAGGTTTTTTAGGAGCTTGATCACTGGTTTGGCTGGGTTTTGGGCTGCTAGATTCAACCTTGGTTAATTCAGGAGTAGGGGTGGTTGGAGCCTTTACTAGGTTTTTTTGGCTGCGATATTGCTCCGCTACAGCAGAAATTGATTCTCCTGCCTTGAGCCTAGTCACCACCTGGTCTAGGAGTTGCTCTTGGTTATCAGAAAATTCAGGGGAACTGGCTTCCTTCGGCTCAACCGCCGCTTCTGACTGATCGGCTGGGGCAGGTTTGGGGGTTAATTCATAGCTCAGGCGATCAGGTTGAATAATGGTAGTAGGAGTAGGAACAACTTGCGGTTGAGGTGCACCTAGTTCTGGACTAACTACTGGATTGATCTCGGCAATTTCGGTATTTTCTGGTTGATCTGAAGGTAACGGTGCCGCAGCAGCTTGCTTATCCTGTTGATTGAGCAAGATGCCGGCGGAGCCAATGGAAAGGGCTAGGCCAAACAGGGCTACAGAACTACGAACTTTCTGAAAAGTAGTCTCCTGTTCAAGGGTTTGAGAGGGGATATTGAACAAAGAATCTTCAGCTTTTCTTAAAGAGGTGTTTTTCAAAGGTCAGTCTCCTGCCAGGTGCTAAGTTTGATTAATTACTAGGGGGGAGCCGCGCTCAAGGTTAAGAAAACTTGAATTTAATTGCATCCTTGACCTGGGCTGTTATAATCCTTCGCCAAGGTAGCTTGCTTAAAGCTGAGCGCGGCTGATGTTTTTTTGCAAATTGAACTGGAAGCAAATTGCATCCCTTAATTCCTCACACCGCAACAATTTACAGAGATATTTTTTGACAACAAGTTCGTGAAGAACATTTATTTTTGCTAATTTGTGCATTAGATCCAGGGCGGTGATCTAACGCACAACCACTAGCTAAATGTCAACATCCTTTAATCTGAGATATTTGGATAAAATTTCCGATCTATGTACCAGCAGCATGAGACTATTTTGAGCAGCGATCGCTAACTCCAAACAAATTGATCTTGATTCAATTCCTCATATATGGGAAAGAGAGCAAATGTTTTTGATTGGGATGATTTGGCGAGTTTGGGTGTTGGTTTCGATCCTGTTAGCTCAAAAAAATTATCTTTCTCGGCTTTGCTCGTTTTTACGCCTAAATGCTACGGTTTACTAGTTTTTTTGATTGGTTAAGAGAATCTATTTTTTTTCTAGCAAATTTAGTAATTTTCAGTAATTATGCCGTCTGATTTAGGAAATGTTGGAGAAAGGGAGTTTGAGGGCTCTGCCCTCAAGTGGGGCTTAGCACTACACCCCAGCTAGATTGGCAGAGATTCTAGTTGTTAAGACTGTTCTTGCAAAGCTAGAGCTTGCATGGCTTTAGCCAGTTCTGCCGCCACTTCGGGCCGAGAAAATTCCGGCGGCGGGCATTCCCCTCGGCGTAGCATTTCTCTTACCTTAGTGCCAGATAGATGAATACGCTCTGATTCATTGCTAGGACTAGTTTTGGAGGTTGCCATCCCTTGGGTACGGGTGCAGTAAAAGGCGTGCTCAAACATCATCGGGGTGATGCCAAGTTCTGATGGCAGAAATTGATCAAAAATATGCTGGGCATCGTAGGTGCCGTAATAATTCCCAACACCAGCATGGTCACGCCCCACAATAAAGTGGGTACAGCCGTAATTTTTGCGTAGCAAGGCATGGAAAATTGCTTCTCTTGGCCCCGCATACCGCATGGCAGCAGGATTGATCGCTAGGATCACGCGATCGCTGGGGTAGTAGTGTGCCAGCATAATTTCATAGCAGCGCATCCTCACATCGGCGGGCACGTCATCACTTTTGGTAGCGCCAACTAGGGGATGTAAAAATAGCCCATCTACGGTTTCGAGGGCGCACTTTTGAATATATTCATGGGCGCGATGGATGGGGTTGCGGGTTTGGAATCCAACGATCGTCCGCCAGCCTTTTTGGGCAAACAATTGGCGAGACTGGCTAGGGTCGATTTGGTAACCGGGAAACTGAGGGTGAGGACGGCGCTCTAGCAGCCAAATATCCCCTGCCAAATAGACTTCTGGTTGGGCATAAACGACTTTTACGCCTGGATGCTCGGTGGAGTCAGTGCGGTAGACTTGAACAGCTTCGGCAGTTTTGTCGTAGGTGTATTTTTCTGCCAGTTCGAGCACGCCGATTAAACTACCATCTTGATGATTTAAGCGGATATTTTGACCAATTTTGAGGGTATTGGCAATTTCCGCCTCCACTGGCAGGGTGATCGGGATCGACCAGGGCAGCCCGTTGGCAAGGCGCATTTGGCTGACTACAGATTCATAATCAGCTTTGCCCATGAAGCCAGTGAGAGGGCTAAACCCACCGATCGCAATTAGTTCTAGGTCGGAAAGCGATCGCTCTGAAAGAGAGATAGCTGGTAATTGTTCAGCTTCAGCTAAGAACTGCTCCACTTGACTAGGACCGGCAATGCGATTGATTAACAGTCCGCCATGGGCAGGAATTGGGGTGATCATGGGCAGTGAGTTTGACTTATTTTTTGCCCTAATATCCTACAGCTATTTTTGGAACGGTTTGGATTACCGCCAGGCTAGAAGCTAGCACCTAACTGCACAATCGACTTAGCGATCGAGCGGGAAGCCCCAGGCTGACCCATGCGCTCGCGTCCATTTTCTAGCACAATTTGAAAATAGTCAGGATCTTGCAGAATTTGGTCGATTACTTGACCAATTTGGCTGGGTTTGTCAATTAGCTTGATTGAAATTCCCAACAGCCTAGCTTGATCTAAGGCAAACTGCTTAGTAAATTGAGGCCCAGAACCAGCGATCGCGATCGCGGGCTTGCCTAGCCCCACTAGCTGCTCGGTGGCAGTCCCAGCCATGGCTACCCCCAGATGACAGAGATGCAAACAAGTACCAAATTCGCTGGATAGGTAGAGTCGAGCGTTGCCATGGCGAAATGTTTGCTCGGCTTGACTAGTCCAGCCTTTTTGCTGGAGCAGGGGAGTGATTTGCTCAAGTTCTAACTCAGGCGCGATCGCTGCCAAGAAATGTACAGATTGTGGTAGGTGCCGAGCAAGGATGTCTGCTGCCTGCAACAGAAGATCTAGATTATGGTAGGCTTCAGGCGGGCGGGAGCCAGGAATCAAGCTGATAATCCAATCTTGGTCGGAAATATTCAGATTTAAGGCTGCAGGTTCTAGCCCATCCATCATCGGGTTGCCAAAATATTTCACCCCTAGACGGAATTTTTGATTGAGCCAGTCGGCGGTGAGGCGATCGCGCACAAAAGTTTCGCGGCATTTGGGCTGAGTGACCAGCCACCGTTCCCAAGGGAAAAACATCGAGCCACCCCAAGGGGCTTTCACGCCTGGTAATCTGCCCTGGCGATCACGCCAATAGTATTCAGTTTTAGCAGTAGCCACAAAACAAAAGTCGCACCCCCCAGTCCAGGTGGGCAGCCAGGCTAATAGCAACGGCACTAAATCGCCCACAGCTAGGATTAGGCGTTGAGATTTGCTTTTTTGCTTTGACCAAAAACTAACTAGTTGCAGTTGCCGCCAAGTAAGCTTGAGCAACCCGCCTTTGAGATCCCGTGCCAACTGAGTAGCATCCATTCGCACAAATCCCCCCGATGGCATGGCTTTTACTCCCCCAGATAGGATTGGAATCTCCGCCTTCAAATAGGCAGCCCCCAAACCCACCATCGGTAGCGCCGTAACCTGCACGCCCAAATCGAGCAGTTCTAGGGCAATTCTCACAGCTACTTGATCCTCGCCATGGCCATTGCTGACACATAAAACTTCCATCATTTTGGTCAACCCTGGGCTAGCCAGTTAATTACCTGATCGCCCAATCGCTGATGATCGGGATCTAGAGCTAAGCGATCAATCTCCCGAATACCCGTGGGACTAGTGACATTCACCTCCGTGAGATAGCCGCCGATCAAATCAATCCCCACAAAAACTAAACCATCTTGCTGGAGCACGGGAGCTAGTTGGTGGCAAATTTCTAGCTCACGCGGTGTGATCTTGATCGCTGCCACCGTACCACCTGCCGCCATATTGCCACGAAATTCTCCTGAAGTCGGAATGCGATTAACTGCACCAATAGGTTCGCCGTTGAGTAAAATTACTCGCTTGTCTCCCTGTTGGGCGGCCGGGAGATAGACTTGCACCATCACCGCAGTCTTGCCAAAATTAGTGCTGATTTCAATCAGAGAGTTGAGATTGCGATCGCCCTGGCGTAAAAATAAAATTCCTTCACCACCTTTACCACCCAGGGGCTTGAGTACGGCTTCGCCTTTATTTGCCACAAAGTCTTTAATTACCTTCTTATCGCAGGAAACAATGGTTTCGGGAATTGCGCCGCCGAATTGCAGGGCATACATTTTTTCGTTGGCTTGGCGAATGCCTGTGGGTGAGTTTATTACCCTGGTGTTGGCATAGTCCAAAATATAGGTGGTGTACAAATACTCAGTAGTCACAGGCGGATCGGGGCGCATCCACACCACATCTAGCTCAGCAAGGCAAACAAACTCGGCTGGGCGCAGATGGTACCAAGGGTGCGGTACTTGCCATTTGCCATCTACCAGAGCGATCGGCAAAACTTGCACAGGCTGCAGCCATCCCCAAGTTTGGCGATCAATCACACTCAGGTGGTGAGGCTGGCAGATCCAAACTTGATGCCCCAAAGTACAGGCAGACTCCATCAGAGCCACGCTGCTGTCATGGGCTGGGTCTAGGCGAGCGATCGGATCAATAATAAAAGCCAGCTTCATGGGGTGAGCAAATTCGCCGCCCTCATCATACTAGATCTTGCTTAAGTGTGCTAGCGCACCATGGCGGAGGGAGCGATCTGGTAAGCAGCCAGTAACACAACTAGTGAAAAGGAATGCTCAAGGTCGGTGATGTAGCCAGATATTATCGGGGTTTGCCCCATCAGATTCAAGCATTAGGATTACTCGATCAAGAGTTATGGGCGAATTATCCCGAACGGGCGATGTGCAGCCAGGCGATCGCATTACTGCTGATTAGGCCGAGAATTTACTCAGAGAGGATCTAGACTATTTTGAACAGTTCTGGCGTGATATTTCTTTACTGCAAACTAAGCAAATTAAACAAATCATTAACAGTTGGTTGCCAATCACCCAAATCTTCCAGAACTGTAAGCACATCTGCACCTTTTTTTTGTTCTGGAAACTGATCGCCGACATATTCCTAGGACTTACGCAAAGGTGATCTAAAACCCTGGCTTTAAGTGGGGTATGGGGCGTAGCCCCACTTGAGGGCAAAGCCATCAAACTCCCTTTTTACAACAGTTCCCAACTTAGGCTGCGTAAGTCCTGATTCCATAATCAATTCTTTTGCTGGCGAAATCAGCCATCCCAGTTGCGAACTATTAGTCATAGCTATACCGATCTTGTTCATTAAACCTGATCGATCTGACTCAAAATTCGACTCGAATTCAATGTTGACAAATTTTACCGCACTTAGTTGATTTGTAATGAGGTTTTGGCATGGGCGATCGTCTCTGCTTCCGTTATCCCTTCTCCATTTACCGTTGGCATTCCTGCAACTGATGCTATAAACCTTTGATAGGCTAGATTTTGGCCGAATAACTGATATTGCATAACTATCCCTTCTGACTTTATGAAGTATTGTATGGCTAATAACAATCAGTTTTACAAACTTTAGCGGCACTTATACCCAACTCAAGTTTTAGCCTAGATCTTTTGCTGCCTCAGCCCTTAAGATGGAGCTATCCAGCTATATTGCAGCTATGTATGCTCCTGGAAAATCGTGCCGAATTTGCAATTTTGGTGGTGGATGATAACGACAGCAATCGCGAGTTGCTCTATCGCCATCTCTTGCGCCACGGCTATGGCAAAATCTTGCTCAGCGAGGGCGGTAGACAAGCTTTAGAAATGATTAGCCATCAACCTGTGGATCTCGTGATGTTGGACATCCAAATGCCAGATCTCAATGGCTATGAGGTACTGCATTATCTTAAATCCTACGATCACCTGGCCAAAATCCCTGTGATTATGATTTCCGCAGTGGATGACATTCATAGTGTGGTGCGCTGCATTGAGCTTGGGGCGGATGACTATCTGGCTAAGCCTTTTAATCATGTACTCCTGGAAGCCAGGGTTTCTGCTTGTTTAGAACGCAAGCGGCTAGAAGATTATAATCAATGGCAAAAAAAAGAACTAGCCGAAGCCAATCAAAGATTTTCGATCGCTAATCACAAGCTGGAAGAGATTAATCATCAACTGAGTGAAACTAATCGGATCTTGCAGCAAGAACGGCGAGAGTTGGAAGAAGCTAATCATAAACTGGGGCAAATTGCCAATCTGGACGGACTCACAGGAATTCCCAATCGGCGTTATTTTGATCAAGTCTTGGCCAGAGAACTGCTCCTATCGTGGCAAAATCGGGAGCATTTCAGCTTGATCATGTTTGATATCGACTATTTCAAGCAATTTAATGATACCTATGGTCACCTGGCTGGGGATGACTGCTTGCGCCGCGTTGCTAAGCTGACTAACCAAACTGTCCATCGTCCCCGTGACCAGGTAGCTCGCTACGGGGGAGAGGAGTTTGTAGTAGTTTTACCTGGTACTGGCGGTAGTGGCGCGGTAGCGATCGCTGAAAAAATTAGACTTGGCATTCAAAATCTGCAAATTCCCCATAGCGGCTCCAAGGTATCTAACTACGTTACCGTCAGCTTGGGCGTGCATACCCTCTGCTTGACCGAACCCGTCAGCGCCGATCAGATGATTAGCACGGCTGACCAGGCTCTCTACCTATCCAAATTGAGCCGCAATAGCACCACCCTGATTCCTGCTGATGCTGATTGATATCTATAGTCAAGGGGGTATGGCCTGGTTAGAGCGCCACCTGGGGCTCAAGCCTCTATTTGCCTGTGTCCTGGGCTTCACTCAAACTGCCATGATTGAGGGGATCTCAGCGGCGGGTGCGACTCCTGCGGCTCGTCAACTTACAGCGATCGCTGATGCCGAGTTTTTATTCACAGGTAGAGGAACTCAATATCCTTTACCTGATCTAGTGGCAGGGGTATCGCCCGTATTTATCAGTCGTGCCCTTTTAACTCGCCTAGAAATTCCCATTTGGCTATTTGATGCGGGCTTACCTCAGGCTCTGCCTGTACCGCATATCAATCTTGGCGGCGCGATCGCTAATTGTGTAAGTACGGGTGCTGCCCTGGAGCGGAAATTGGTGATCCACCTATTTCACCAGGGGCTGATCTGGGGTGAAAGGCTAGCTAGCTATGCTCCCTACCTAGTTTTGGGAGAATGCGTAGTTGGTGGCACTACTACTGCCCTCGGCATTCTTACTGCCCTCGGCTATCAGGCTAAAGATCGGGTGAATAGTTCCCATCGGGTATGCAACCATCAACAAAAATGGCAAATTGTCAGCCAAGGTCTAGCAGGTCATTCCTCACTCACCCATGATCCAATCGGTGCGGTGGCAGCAGTCGGAGACCCCTGCCAAATAGTCTTAGCTGGGATAGCGATCGCTGCTAGTAGGACAGTTGGCGTGCTGTTAGCCGGAGGCACCCAAATGATTGCCATTTATGCCTTAGCCCAAGCCCTGGCCCAGAATTTAGCCCACCCTTGGCAACCGCAAAATATCGCGATTGGCACTACTCCCTGGGTAGCTCAAGATCCCAACACGATTGCTTTAGCTACTGAAGTTAATGTGCCTCTCTTTGCCGCCAAGGTCAGCTTTGCTGCTGCCCCCTACGCCCAACTCAGAGCCTACGAACAGGGTTTTGTCAAGGAAGGGGTTGGGGCAGGTGCCAGTATGATCGCAGCTATCCTTTACCAAAACTGGGAGCAGGGGCAGATTTTAGCAGCGATCGAACAACTGGTCGCGCTACACCTCTAGCTGGTAGGGTGTTGCACATTTGGAGAATGATTGGGTGCGCCCCCTATGCGGTCTTTAAGTAGAGAGTGTGGGGCAAAGCCCCATACCCCACTTACAGTCAGTTTTTTAGATTACGTTTGTGTAAGTCCTAGTACTGAATATTTATAGCACCCTGCTTAACTTAACCTTAACCTTGGGTATGATAGATCGGTAGTTCACTCTATCTTAAGAAATGGAATCTTCTTTATGGCTCCAAACACTGGGTAAATCTGCTTATCAAGCGATCGCACTCCATGGCAAAAAACTGAGCAAACGCCAAGCCGAACTCTACCAGTCGGAATCTATTCATCAAATGCGGGTAGAACTTCGCCGTCTGGGCAGTGCTATTCAACTATTTGCCCCTGCACTCAAACTCCCCAATAGCTGCCAGCCCAAGCAACTGCGCAAGATTGGTCGTCATCTAGGAGCAGTAAGGGATCTGGACATTCTTCTCAACCACCTTCACCAAAATTACTTGCCGATCTTGCCTAGCTCTGAGGCTGAGACCCTCAAGGGGGTAACTAGCCAACTCGAGCAACAACGCCACAAGGCTCTGGGCGAACTCAAGCAAGCTCTAAAAAATGATACCTATCAAGCTACTTTACAGGGTTTAAACGATTGGCTAGAACAGCCTAAATTTCGGGCGATCGCGGACATTCCCCTGGCTTACGCTTTCCCCACCCTGCTGCTTCCCCTCCTCAGTCAGCTACTGATGCACCCAGGCTGGTTTGTAGGAGTAGACCTCACCGCCCATCAATTTTTAGCGATCGACCACAACTATCTCACCGCTCATCAAATCGAACTGCATGATCTGCGCAAAAACATCAAGCAGGTGCGCTACCAAGCTGAATTTTTCTTGGAATTCTATGGGGATGAATTTGCCCAACAGGTTCAGAATTTCGCCAAAGCTCAGAATTTTCTGGGCTTTATCCAAGATCGATTTGTTTTAGAACAAAGCCTCAGCCATCACCTCAAACAGGATTTAACCACTACCCTGCCCCATTTTGCCGCCATCCTCAATCAACATCAGCTTGAAGACTGGCAAAGTTGGCAGATGCTCCAGCAAAACTATCTCAATCCCCAGGCTCGCAACCTGCTCTATCAAGCCATGGTTACCCCTAAACTAGAGCCATTGCTTGCCATTGATCGGTGTCTAGATGCCAAATAGAGCTAGGGCTTACCCCAAAATTGCTGATTCCTGAAATTAAAGGGCGGGGGAAGCCCCCATGGGTTGCCTTCGCTCTAGGAGAGGGGAAAAATCCCCCGTAATTCTTACGAGTACAACTCCGATAATCAATTAGGAGATTTAACTTGCCAGAATATATACTAAAGGGTAGAAACTCCTAAACAAAGCGATCGCAAAACTATGGTGATGATCGAAACCAAAGCCGAGCGCATGGTAATTAACATGGGGCCCCACCACCCATCCATGCACGGCGTTCTCAGACTAATAGTCACCCTAGATGGGGAAAATGTGGTGGACTGTGAGCCAGTCCTGGGCTATCTCCATCGCTCCATGGAAAAAATAGCCGAAAATCGCACAATCATTCAATACCTGCCCTACG
The DNA here is from genome assembly GCA_033762795.1 of Pseudanabaenaceae cyanobacterium bins.68. Classification (GTDB taxonomy): domain Bacteria; phylum Cyanobacteriota; class Cyanobacteriia; order Pseudanabaenales; family Pseudanabaenaceae; genus JANRLH01. Next base: position 29,210 of record JANRLH010000109.1, on the reverse strand, counting down.
TTACCCGCTGGGACTATCTGGCAACCATGTTTACCGAAGCGATCACGGTAAATGCCCCAGAGCGCCTAGCTGATGTATCTGTACCTAGAAGAGCCAGCTACATTCGCATGATCATGCTAGAGTTGAGCCGCATCGCCTCTCACTTGCTGTGGCTCGGCACATTTGTCGCAGATATTGGCGCTCAAACCCCCTTCTTCTACGTGTTTCGGGAACGGGAAATGATCTATGACCTGTTTGAAGCCGCCACTGGTATGCGGATGATGCACAACTATTTTCGGATTGGTGGTGTAGCTGCCGACCTTCCCTATGGCTGGGTGGACAAATGCCGCGACTTTTGTGATTATGTACTGCCTAAAATTGACGAGTATGAACGCCTAATTTCCAATAATCCCATCTTTCGCCGCCGCGTAGAAGGTCTAGGCACAATCACCAGAGCCGAAGCAATCAACTGGGGACTATCTGGACCAATGCTGCGCGGATCTGGGGTCAATTGGGATCTACGCAAAGTAGACCACTACGAGCTTTACGATGAATTAGATTGGCAAGTCCAGACTGAAACTAGCGGTGATTGCCTGGCTCGGTACTTTGTGCGGGTGCGAGAAATGCGCGAGTCTACCAAAATGATTGTACAGTGCCTCAAGCAACTGCCTGGCGGCGCCTACGAAAATCTCGAAGCCCAGAGGGTATTGGGTGGCCCCAAGAGTGAGTGGAACGGTTTTGACTATCAATTTATTGGTAAAAAGCCCTCTCCTACCTTTAAAGTCCCCAAGGGTGAACACTACGTGCGGGTAGAGGCTCCCAAGGGTGAACTCGGTGTATATTTAATTGGCGAAGATAGTGTATTTCCCTGGCGATTCAAAATTAGACCGCCTGGCTTTATTAACTTGCAAGTGCTGCCCCAGCTAGTGCGAGGCATGAAAATCGCGGATATTATGGCCATTCTTGGCAGTGTAGACATCATCATGGGTGAGGTGGATCGGTAGTGAATAGTGGAATTGATTTACAACAGTCTCTCATCGAATGGCTGACCGGCTTGGGGATCAGTGCTGGGGGGGCTAAAGCCATCTGGATGCCGATTCCCATGATTGTCATGGTGCTAGTCGCTACAATTGGCGCACTAGTTTGTACCTGGCTAGAGCGTAAAATCTCGGCTGCCGCCCAGCAACGAATTGGGCCTGAATATGCGGGACCCTTTGGGATTTTGATCCCCTTAGCCGATGTGGGTAAGTTACTGGTTAAGCAAGATATCATCCCCGCCAAAGCCGACCCAATTTTATTCACTATGGGGCCAGTAGTGGTGTTTGTATCCGTATTTTTATGCTATCTGGTAGTTCCCTTCGGTGAAAACCTGGTAATTGCTAATCTAGGCACTGGCATATTTTTTATTATTGCTATCTCTAGTCTGGCTCCCATTGGTCTACTAATGGCGGGCTACTCTTCAAATAATAAATACTCCCTGTTGGGTGGCTTGAGAGCGGCGGCTCAGTCCATTAGCTATGAAATCCCCCTGGCTTTGGCAGCCTTAGCGGTAGCGATGATGTCTAACGGTCTAAGCACAGTTGAGATTGTGCAGCAACAGTCAGAGTACGGCATTTTATCCTGGAATCTGTGGCGTCAACCGATTGGGTTTGTGATTTTTGTGATCGCTGCCCTTGCAGAATGTGAGCGGCTACCCTTTGATTTACCTGAAGCTGAAGAAGAGCTAGTTGCGGGCTATCAGACTGAGTATACCGGTATGAAATTTGCCTTGTTTTATGGTGGTTCCTATGCCAACTTGCTCCTTTCTGGTTTGCTGGTTGCAATCTTGTTTTTAGGTGGCTGGGAACTCCCCTTGCCGATTGAGCGGTTAGCAGATTCCTTGGGAATTTCGGTGATTAATCCAGTTTGGCAAGTGGTGGCAGCTACCTTAGGCATTCTGGTTACCCTGATCAAGACCTACGCCTTTATTTTCTTTGCGGTGCTATTGCGCTGGACTGTGCCAAGGGTCAGAATTGATCAGCTTCTAGACCTGGGCTGGAAGTTTTTGTTGCCTGTAGGTTTGGCTAATTTGTTGATTACTGCTGCTTTGAAATTAAGTTTCCCGGCAGTGTTTGGTGGCTAGAACATAAATTGATTGCTAGTAAGAATTTCCCACGGATAAAGTTCTATGTTTAAATTTCTGAGCAAGGTGTCAGACTATGCCAAGGAAGCAGTCCAGTCTGCTAAGTATATCGGGCAAGGGATGGCAGTTACCTTTGATCACATGAGTCGTCGCCCAATTACGGTGCAGTATCCCTACGAAAAGCTAATTCCTTCAGAGCGATTTCGTGGTCGCATTCACTTTGAGTATGATAAGTGCATTTCCTGCGAAGTATGCGTGCGGGTATGTCCGATCAATTTGCCAGTGGTAGATTGGGTCTTCAACAATGAGTTGAAGAAGAAGGAATTAAAAAGCTACAGCATTGATTTTGGGGTCTGTATTTTCTGCGGTAACTGTGTGGAATACTGTCCTACCAATTGCTTATCTATGACTGAAGAGTATGACTTATCTACCTATGACCGCCACGAATTGAATTTCGACAGTGTGGCTCTAGGCAGGATGCCGACAAAGGTGACTGAAGATCGGATGGTTACGCCGATTAGACAGCTAGCTTACTTACCGCAAGGGATAATGGAAGGTCATGAAGTGCCTCACACCGCCAAGCGAGCCGGCAAACGACCAGAGGAAATTTTGGAAGATTCTGGTGCTAAGGAGTCTTAGGTAGCAGTTTTAAGCAAGATTAGAAGGTAAATATAAAAAACATGAATTTAAGCGAGGGCGTTCAAGTTGTCACCCTAATTATTCTAGGGGCAATTATTACGGGGGCAGCAGCAGGTGTAGTACTTTTACCTAGTGTGGTATATGCGGCTTTTCTGCTAGGCCTAGTATTTTTAAGTATGTCTGGAATGTATCTGCTGCTAAATGCGGACTTTGTCGCAGCGGCGCAAATCCTGATCTACGTGGGTGCGGTGAATGTGCTGATCCTGTTTGCGATTATGTTGGTCAACCGCATTGAACCCTATGCCAAGGTGGTTGGGGGCGGTTTACGCAACTTGGTTACTGGTGGGGTTTGTGCGGCGCTGTTTGGGCTGCTGGTGTACACGGTAACTTCTATGAATTGGCATACTGACCTAAAAATTACGCCGCTGACTTCTACAATTACGGTATTGGCTAAACATTTTTTCAGTGATTATTTGCTGCCCTTCGAGTTGGTGTCGGTATTGCTGCTCATGGCTTTAATTGGGGCAATTATTCTTGCACGTCGGGAATTTGTACCAGAGCCTGGTGCTATGCCAAATGACACTCTGGAACTACTAGAGCGAGCTAGGGAAACTCTAGTCGAGAAGGTTTAGGTTTCTCAGACTGGGTGGAGTAAATTTAGGGGAATCTTATGGTGTTAGAGGCTTTTTTGATTGTGGCGGCCGCCCTGTTTTGTATTGGTATTTACGGTTTGATTACCAGTCGCAATGCCGTGCGAGTACTGATGTCGGTGGAGTTGATGCTAAATGCGGTCAACCTAAATATGATGGCCTTTTCCAACTATTTGGATTCGGCTGAGATCAAGGGGCAGGTTTTTACGGTGTTTATTATCACGGTGGCAGCAGCAGAGGCAGCAGTGGGTTTGGCAATCATTCTGTCGATCTATCGCAGCCGTGACACGGTGGATATGGAAAGATTTAATCTGTTGCGTTGGTAGATGTCTAGACCAAGAAGGCTGAGATCATCCCGCAAATCTGGGAACTATACTTGGTTGTTGGTAGGAATCTTACTGGGGCTTTTATTGGCGGCCGGGTATTGGTGGATCAGTTTGCCACCGGCGGGTTTGGGGGCGATTGCGCGGGTGATTCCTGCTAGCGCTGAGGTGGTGGTGTCTTTGCAAGCGGATTGGCAAAAATGGCAGTCTTTGAGCGATCGCCTAGGTGCAGAAACGGCGAAGGCTTGGCTGAATAGCTCTCCAATTCAAGCGGTGCTAGCCCAAAGTAAAACTGATCTGCTCCAAGACATAAAGCCCTGGCTGGGTAGTCATGGGGTGATGGCGCTGGTGAGTGATCCTCAAAATCCCAACAATCCCCCTGGTACCTTGCTATTGATGCCCACCCGTGATCCTGGCAAGTCTGATCAATTTTTGCAAAAATATCGGGCAAACCTGACTGCTCAAGGGGCAATTTTTAGTGGGCAGACCTATCGCGGGGTTGAGTTTAGTCAGTCTCCTGGTGCTAATCCTGCCGAAAGTCTGATTACCCTGTCTTTGGATCGCAAACTAGTGGCTTTGAGTAACAGCCGCAATTTGATTCAGCAGGTGATTGATAGTTCTAGGTCTGAGCGTCCTGCCTTGAGCGATCAAACCAAATTTCGGCACCTGTTGGCTGAGTCTGATGCCTTGGTAAAAGTGTACCTAGATGGAGCGATCGCTTGGCAATTTTTAGGCGATCCAGCTAGTGACAAGCTAGAGTCCCTGAGTTTAGATCTCAAACTTGAAGACCAGAGTCTGCGTTTTCAGCTTGATAGTCATCTGCTCAATCAGCAGTTTAGTCTGAATACCAGTCAGAGACTATTAGACTATTTACCTGCGAATACGGTGGCGTTGGTGTCGGGTAGCAATTTACAACAGTCTTGGCAGTCGATTCGCGATCGCACCAAAAATAACTCCACTACTGTGAACTTGATCAACCAATGGCAGGCTGCGGTGAAACAAACTTTGGCTCTGGATTGGGAAAAGGAAATTTTAGCCTGGAGCCAAGGAGAGTTCGCGATCGCTGCGATCAAGCATGATCAGGGAGTACTGCAAACTCCTGGTTTGGGTCTAGCGGTTTTGAGCCGCACCAGCGACCCTGAGGCCACTACTAAGTTTTTAGAGAAGTTAAGTGAAGTTGCCCAGTCGGGATTGATTCCCTTTGTCCCCCAGGGAGTAGAGATCAAAACTGACAGCGGCAAGTCAACCACCTCTTGGCAGGTTAATAGCCAAAGCAGTAGCACCCAGTTGGCTAGCCAAGGCTTTTTGCAACCTGATTTGGCATTTTGGGCGATGGGCACCCTGGGGCAGAGTTTAGGCTCTCAACCTTCTGTAATCCAAACCAGTACTTTTCAAAACTTGACTAGGGCTTTTGTCCAGCCTAGTAGTGGTTATTTTTATCTAGATCTGGCATTACTACGGCAGGTTTTGACCCAAGCGGCACCTCCAGAACTGAAGTCTAGAGATACTTATATGCAGACGATGGCACTGCTGGAGCGATCGCTAGGCATAGTGGTGAGTTTGGTCAGCCCCGATCCTCAAACCCTGCGGTTGGATGGGGTGGTTAGCCTCTTAGCCAAGTAAAAGCGTGAGCGCACCTATTCGGATCATAGATACCCCGATCGCGCCAACTAGCTATGCTCAAGCCTGGCTGGATCTAGAAAACTGGATTGCCCAGAGTAGTTGGGGCTTTGTGGTGGCGGCAAATGTGCATGTAGTAGTTACTGCCCATAGATCTCCTAGTTATGGTAACGCTCTGACTGCCGCCCATTTGATTACCCCGGATGGTATGCCCCTAGTATGGGTGATGCGGCTGCTGGGGGCTAAGGGACAAACTAGGGTATATGGCCCTGATCTGATGCTCTATTGCTGCGATCGCGCCCAAATTCAAGGCTACAAAATTTATCTCTACGGTAGTAGTGCCGTGGTGCTGGCGCAACTGCACCAAAATCTATCTAGTCGTTATCCCCAACTGCAGATCTGTGGCAGTTATGCCCCTGGGATCTTGAGTACCATGCCTAGCTGGGCGGAAATTGAGGCGGATATTTACAGGATTAACCAATCTGGGGCGCAAATTGTGATGGTGGGACTGGGCTGTCCTAAGCAGGAATATTGGATGGCAGCAGCTAAACCTAGTTTAAAGGCGATCGCGATTGGAGTAGGCGCCGCTTTTGACTTTCATGGGGGCAAGGTCAAACAGGCACCCCGATGGCTAATGGCGATCGGGCTAGAATGGCTGTATCGTTGGCTCCAAGAACCTCGGCGGTTAGCTAGTCGTTACCTAGTAACCAACCCTTTGTTTATCTTGCTGTTGGGGCGACAACTTTGGCGGCAATATGTTTCACACCACTAGACTGCGTTTGGCAATTTGGTACACCCTGGTAACTGCCGTCCTCCTGCTCGTATTTGGTGCAGGATTTTATGGCTATGTGCGTCTTACCCTAATTGATCGAATTGATGACACGATTGCCCATGTGGTTGAAATTCTGGAGCGATCGCTCATCTTACCCAGTTTCAACCTCAGTACTGATTTGGGCAACGATCTGGAAGCCGATCACATCGAGGTGGAATGGTTCAGCCCCCAGGGGCAACTGCTCGGTTCAACTTTACCCCCAGGCTTGACCCTAGGGGAGATTAAACCTGGCTATCGCACTGTGTATCTTACTGATCAAGAATCCCTCCGCCAATTTACTAAAGCAGTAACTCAGAATCAGGAATTTTTAGGTTTTTTGCGGGTAAGCCATCCCTGGTTTGAGGTAACCAAGCCGATCAATCAACTACTAGTGGATTTGGCTATCGGCATTCTTGTTACCCTAGTGCTGGTGGGAATTTGCGGCTGGTGGCTTTCTGCTCTGGCAATACAGCCGATCAAAGATGCCTATCATCAACTCAAGCAATTTACTGCCGATGTTTCCCACGAATTGCGCAACCCAATCGCCGTGATCCAGACCAATGTTCAGGTAGCGCTGGCAGATCCTAGCCCTGACTGGTCAAGTCAGCAGCGTCAATTGGAGGTGATCGAACGCTTGACCCGCCGCCTTGCTAAGCTCTTGGATGACCTGCTATTTTTGGCTCGCCATGAAGGTCAAATTGCCCAGGGGGAATGGCAACCGGTAGATCTAGATCAGATCCTAGCGACAGTAATTGAAGAGCAAGAGGTTTTTTGGATTCCAAACCAAATCCAAGTGATTACCCATAGGGATCAGTTTCCCCATTTGGTGCTAGGATACCCTGACCAGTTAGAGCGCCTGATCACCAATTTATTGAGCAATGCCATTAGTTTTAGCCCTGCCGGCAGTGAAATTAAAATTAGCTTGACGGCTAATCCCCGCCTAGAGTTACAAATTCAAGATCTCGGCGCTGGCATTGATCCTGCCGACCTCCCCTACATTTTTGATCGTTTTTGGCACCGTTCTGGTCAATTAGGCTCGGGTTTAGGTTTAGCAATTGTCAAAGCGATCGCTGATCGGCATCAAGCCACTATCAAGGTGAATAGCCAGGTAGGATTAGGAACTAGCTTTCTAGTACAGTTTCCTGCCAGGAATTAGGCAAATAGTCCCGATCAAAGATTGATTAAACTAAGTAAAGCATTCATTTTCTCTTTACTCCTATGTCTGACTCTATAACTCCCAATAACGGCGTGGTGCTTGACCCTAGCAAGTTTGGTGGAACCATCCTGCCCGAACCAGATCCGAACCAGACTAATGATGTAGAAATGTCTCTATTTGAACACCTAGGAGAGTTGCGATCGCGCCTATTGATCAGTTTGGTCTCGGTTGTGGTGGCAGCAATTGGCTGTTTTGCGATCGCTAACCAGTTAGTCTACCTCCTAGAGCAACCTGCTAACGCCAGCAAAGTTAAATTTATTCAGCTAGCCGTAGGGGAATACTTCTTTGTCTCCTTGAAAGTCGCTGGGTATAGCGGCCTACTGGTAGCTAGCCCGATTGTGCTGTATCAGATCGTCAGGTTTGTGCTACCAGGTTTAACCAGGAAAGAAAAGCGCCTAGTAGCACCGATTATGTTTGGTTCTAGCATTCTGTTTATCCTGGGACTAGGTTTTGCCTACATGGCTTTAATTCCCGCTGCCCTCAATTTTTTCATCAACTATGGCGGCGATGTAGTTGATCAGTTTTGGTCAATTGATCGATATTTTGAATTTGTGCTGCTACTGCTCTTCAGCACTGGTCTAGCCTTTCAGGTACCAGTAGTTCAGGTGCTGTTAGCACTGGTGGGAATTGTCAATTCTGGCCAAATGTTATCTGGTTGGCGTTATGTCATCTTGGGTGCAGTGGTCTTGGGGGCAGTATTAACTCCTTCGACTGACCCACTCACCCAAAGCCTGTTGGCAGGGGCAGTTGGAGGCCTATATTTTAGCGGCATTGGCTTGGTAAAACTATTGGGTAAGTAATTCAGGGCTTAGGCAGTCTGATTGGTGGAGTGTTCCACCCAGTTATAGTCTTAGTGAGTCTTGCCTTAAGCTATGGCTACCGCACCAATTAACCAACCCAAGCATAATCCTACCCAGCTAGAGATCGCGAGCGTGAAAAAAACTTGGCGGCGACTAAAACCATTACGAGCCATCCGCCGCTGGCAAAAAAACAGGGGTGAATACCAGCATAGGGCAAGCAGTAAAACTGAAGCTCCAGAGATCAGAACCCCTAACCAGCCTTGTTGTTCATAAAGCTCGAGGATTCTTTCAAAGCCATTACTAGCTCGCACAATTAAAGTATTGATTAGAAGTGGCAGAGACAGCCCCCAAGCCGCACCCAAGCACAGGGACAGCGCCAAGAATTGGTAGGTGGTCACTACTCCCGCTAGACAACTCCCAGTGGTGGCAGCTACTAACCAAAACAACAGGGGTTGGTAGGTAGCACGTAGCCCCAGGCCATAGAGCAAATACCAGCTAATTACTATACAGATCAGGAGCCATGGCAGTTTGCCCTTGCTTTTATTTTGCTCAAACCCAACAGTGTCCATGGTTCTTAAATCATCGGTCAAGATTGGCCTAACTCGCGCTAATCTAATGGAGTCAATCTGATTATGACATTGTAATCGGTCTTGTATATGGAAATTCTGGCGTTGCAGATCTAGGATATAGATTAAGAACCAAATTCGGCTGTTGGTAGTAGTAGCCTAACTCACAATTGCGCTCACCATAATCAGGAAGTGTAACTTGGAAATTCTGGCTCAACCGCCGCCAATCAGTATTTATATTTCTAGCAAACCTAACAATTGACCCAACCATTATGCCGATGTGCAACACCTTGTAATGAGCCTATTAATTCAACAAAGTCAAGTTCTCCTGCCAGATGGAGAAATCGCTCAACTGGATTTGCTGGTTAATCAAGGTAAAATTGCAGCGATCGCGGCTGAAATTCCTCTAGAACCTGCTTACCACGTGATTGACGGCAAGGGCTTATTTTTGTTGCCTGGCGTGATTGATCCTCAAGTACATTTCCGTGAGCCTGGTCTAGAGCATAAAGAAGACTTAACTACTGCCAGCCATGCCTGTGCCCAGGGAGGAGTAACTAGCTTTTTAGAAATGCCAAACACTAGACCGCTCACTACCAACCAAGCTGCATTAGATCATAAGCTGGCATTAGCTGCTGCCAAGTCAGTGGTGAACTATGGTTTCTTTATTGGTGCCACCAAAGACAATTTGCCCGATCTGCTCACAGCTAAGCCAGTGTGTGGGATCAAAATCTTTATGGGGTCTATGCATGGGGATTTGCTCGTGGATCAAGCTACTGCCCTAGAACAAATTTTTGCCCATGGCGATCGCCTCATAGCTGTTCATGCCGAAGATCAAGCCAGAATTAGTGAGCGGCGCAAACTGTTTGCCAATCGCACCGATGTAGCAGTGCATTCTTTGATTCAGGACAATCAAGCTGCCCTCAATGCCACTCAGCTAGCTGTAGGTTTAGCCCTCAAATATCACCGCCGATTGCATATTCTGCATATGTCCACCGCCGAAGAGGTGGAGTTTTTACGCCACCACAAAACTGACTTTATTACCGCAGAAGTCACCCCGCAGCATCTTTTCCTCAATACTTCAGATTACGATCGCATTGGCAGTTTTGCCCAAATGAATCCCCCTTTGAGATCTCCCGCCGATAACCAAGCTCTATGGGAAGGACTTCTAGATGGCACAGTTGACCTAATCGCCACTGACCACGCTCCCCATACCATCACCGAAAAGGAGCAGCCCTATCCCAAAAGTCCTTCGGGTATGCCAGGAGTCGAGACTTCCTTAGCAGTCATGCTCACCGGAGCCAAACAGGGAAAGTATGGGATTGCAGATGTGAGTCGATGGATGAGTAGTAATGTCGCCAAAGCTTACAAAATCCAGGGCAAAGGTGAGATCCGTCTAGGGTGGGACGCAGATTTAATTCTGGTAAATATGAATGAATACCAGCCAGTGCTACGGAAGCGCCTCTTGACCAAATGCGGCTGGAGTCCGTTTGAAGGTTGTTCGCTCACCGGTTGGGTGCATACCACTATTGTGGGAGGACAGGTAGTCTATGCTCAAGGGGAGGTAAATCCTAATGTCCATGGTCGAGCTTTAGAATTTGCAGACTGAGGGTCAGGACTTAAAGCCTTGTACACCTGAAGAATGATAGGGAGTGTAAGTCTTCTGTATGGCTTTTGTGTGGGCTTTATAGTCATTCTAAATAAACAGGATTTACGCAAAAATAATCTAAAACCCTGCATTTAACTGGGGTGTGGGGATCCAATTGAGGGCTTTGCCCTCAAACTCCCTTTTTACAACACTTCCTAAATTAGATGCCTAAGTCTTGATCTTACTATTGTGCAAAGCCAAAACAGAGGATCTGGCGTACCAAATCCTCCTTCTGACATCCAAGAATCCTAGCTAATCCATTCGGGAATGGCAGCTTCTTTGGTATTAGTACGGCGTTCAAGGGTTTGACGCTCAAACTTCATGTGGATTGACCGATTTTGGATGCCATCTGCTGCTAGGGCAAAAATTGGGTAGTCAATTACGCCATCTTGGAAAGACATATGGAAGCGGAAAGTACCGTCCTGATTTAGTTTAATTGGTCTGCCAGCGATCGTCACTGTGGCATCGGGTTCAGTTGCGCCATACACAATTAGTTCCGCGTCGGCAATTAACCAGAACTGGCGTGGCTGTCTTGGGAGACTGCCAGAGAATATACCTGCACCAGACATCCCAATTCCAGAATAGTTCACACCAGAAGCAGTGAGGGCGGCCGCCGCTCCAGTCCACATTCCAGCCCCAGAGGGGAATACATAGGAACTGAGAGATTCGATCTGGAAGGCTGACCCAGAAACTGGCATAGAACCATAGAGAGAGCCAGCAACTCGTTGACTTTCTGCATCTCTGGCCAAATTGAAAATATCATCGTAGATTTGGTAGTCTTGAGACTGGGTTTCACTGGTTTGGGGCTCAGGCTCTGGAGATTTGAGGCTGGGTGGCACTAGGGTAAACAGGGTTTGACCGCGCAGATCCGTATCCCAAGGTACAGTAATGAAATGTTCTTCAGTCCAGTCGGACGGGAACATGGGGGGAATCTTCACTGAAGCTGAGCGACAGAGTACTAGCCATCGGCCATCAATTGTACGGTAGCCAAGTTCAACTGTATATTCGCGATCGCTAATCGGAATTGCCAAATGCCATTCTCTTGCCAGTTCCTCACAGGGGTATTCTTGAATACTATGGGGGGCTTGGAACTCAAGATTAATGTTGGTCGAGTCATAGAGCCTGAGGGCTAGATACTGACCACCCTGTTGTCTCAGGGCTTGCTTAGATTCATTAGGCACATCCCAGTACACATAGGCCCACTCAGGATTACGGGGCAACAGGCAGATTTTGCTCTCTCCATAGCCGCTAGGAAAGTCCGACAGATTTGCATCTACTGTGGCTAATTCCTTGGCAGTTACAGTTTCTTCTTTGCCTAAGCTAAACTTTTTATCTTCCATAATTTTTCCATTCTCCAAGGCATGATTTGCTTGATTGACTGAATTTGCCCGTTGGGCCGTTTGAATTGCTAAAAGAAGTTCGTGTTTACGCATACGACTGTAGCGAAAGATTAGGAAATCCTGGGCTACGCGGCGCAACTGGCGTAAGGTCATCTCTTCTAAAGGTGGACGTTCTTTTGCCATTTTTTTGCTCCATATGGATGGTTAAGGTTACAGGAGGGAATCAGATTTATTCACTACTTTACTCTTTCTCTCTGGAATCTCTCTGGAACCTCTGTGGAATCATTCTCTGTGGGAACGGAGTATGAGTTGACAATATTTGTCTAGTAGCCACTGCTCTATTCCAGCCCTAATTCTAGCGATAGCTTTAGACCCTGATCGATAAAGCCGCTAATAAAGCTACTAGCAAAGCCATAGTCAACACATCAGTAAAAGTAGTTGCTAGATCTAAATTGCTCTCCTCACCTCTCATTAAATTAAAACTAAATCTCCACTGACTGGCAATATTTCAGTTAGGATTTACCCAGTCTGACTTAGGAATTATTGTGAGAAGGGAGCTTGAGGGCAGAGCCCTACACCCCGATTAAATCTGAGGTTTTAAGTCAGATTTGCCTAACTCCTATCAGTTTTGAAAAATCCTAACAATTCATTTATGGCGGAAAAGCTGATTTTGGTCAATATACCTATTGCTATTTCTCTAGCTTGAAGTTGAGGTTTATGGCCATAAATTAGCGATCGCTTTTAGGTAAAACCCAAGCTAGCAGGGATGTTCAGCGCTAATCCTCCATTGACTATGCCTGGATCGGAAATGTCAGCAATTCATGACAAATAGAAAATGCTGAGCTCAGCAAAATCATCTCGCCATTAGGCACCTATGGGTAATGGGTGAAATTAGCTAATAGGCCAAAACGCTGCGAAATAATTTAGCAATCAGAATAGCCGCAGCCATCACCACCAATTGACCAGGCAGTAACCGCAGGGAATGCTGCCAAACCAAGTCAGTAATTACCGAAAAATGCGGGAGTTTTGTACATATCAACCAGATGATCCCCACCCCATGAATCACGCCCAACCCAGTTGAGCAGCAAAAAAATAGGCGGGATAGGGACGGGGGCTTGAGAAAGGCAAAGTAACCACATAGCCAGGCACCTGGAATCAGACCAAATAAAAATCCGATCGCGGGTGAGCGCAAATAATCTAAGCCACCTCCAAAATAAAAAAATGGAAAACCGGCCAAGCCTAATCCCACATAGGCAAGTTGAGAAAATAAACCAGCATTTTTACCGCCCACACAGCCAGTTAGTAGCACTGCACCCACCTGTAGAGTGGTATTGACCTGGAACAGAGAACCTAAGAATAAATGAGGTTGAAAAAATGTACCTGTAATGGTCAAAGCTAGACCAACCACTGTCCAGATCGCGACAAATAACTGAGGGGGCTGAGGGGGGCGCTTTATCAACTTGAGTTCAAAGTTTAATCAAGATCATACTTTTGGGCGGTGAGCATAGTTCTGCTCCAGCCATTGGCGATAGCTACCAGTTTTAACTGAATCGACCCAATCAGGATTGGTTAGATACCACTTCACGGTTTTTGCCAAGCCAGTCTCAAAGCTTTCCTGGGGAAGCCAGCCCAGTTCTTCTTCAATTTTGTCGCAGTTGATCGCATAGCGTAAATCATGGCCAGGGCGATCTTGAACATAGGTAATTAAACTAGCGCGATCGCTTCCAGGTTGAGGCTGGAATTGGTCGAGTAGCTTGCAGATTGCCAGCACTACTTCCAAGTTGGTTTGCTGATTGCGACCACCGATGTTGTAAGTTTCTCCTACCTTGCCTAACTCTAATACTCGGTAGATGCCTTCGCAGTGGTCAGTGACGTAAAGCCAGTCGCGCACATTTGTCCCTTGCCCATAGACAGGGATGGGTTTGAATTCGAGGGCGTTGAGAATTACCAGGGGAATCAATTTTTCGGGAAACTGGTAAGGACCATAGTTGTTAGAGCAGTTGGTGGTAAGTGTCGGCAACCCATAGGTGTGATGGTAGGCGCGCACGAGGTGATCGGCAGCGGCTTTGGAGGCGGCATAGGGGCTGTTGGGGGCATAGGCAGTAGTTTCAGCAAAGGGGGGATCGTAGGGATTGAGGGAGCCGAACACTTCATCTGTAGAAATATGCAGGAAGCGGAAATTTTGCTGTTGGTCAGCAGGAAGATTGGCAAAGTAGCGGTGGCTGGTTTCTAACAACCGCAGAGTACCGATCACATTGGTTTGGATAAACTGCTCAGGATTGCTGATCGAGCGATCGACATGACTCTCAGCCGCAAAGTTGATGATCGCTTGGGGGCGATCGCGCTGTAGTAAATAACTCACTAGTTCTTGGTTGCCAATATCTCCTGGCACGAAGCTATAGTCGGGATCGACTGCGAGATCTTTTAAGCTCAACAGGTTGCCCGCATAGGTCAATTTATCTAGATTGATGATTTTTGCCCATCTTTGCTGACGTGCTAGCCTAATGAAATTAGCACCAATAAATCCGGCTCCACCAGTAACTAGTATGGTTTTCATTGGTTAGGCGATCGCTGCGGCTAGGTGAGATAAAATTTGCTCACGATCAAGCTGACGACCAATCAGTACCAGTTGATTATTTAGAGGCTGAGCCCGATCATCAATCTTGAGTTCGTAGCGCTTACCACTTAGCTGAAACACATAGCGGCTGGGAATGCCTTCAAACCACAAAATCCCCTTAGCTCGAAACACATCTACTGGCAGTTGTTGATCTAGGAAATGTTGAAACTTATCTAAATTAAAGGGGCGATCGCTGGTGAAAGAAATAGACACAAAGCCATCATTGGCAAGATGATCATGATCTGAGTGGTCATGGCTAGCGTGATCATGGTGATGATCATGATCTGAGTGATCATGTTGGGGGGCTGGCACAGCATTCAGTTCTGGATTTGCCAGATTGATGTCCAAGATCAATGGCAGGGGTACCTGAGCTTGTTGGGTACGCAAAATCCGCGCCCCAGGCTTAGCCTCCTGAATAAACTGCTCTAGCTCAGCCAGCTTGTCTGGGGTAGCCAAATCGGTTTTATTCAATAAAATCACATCCCCATACATCATCTGACTATAGGCAGCATCACTATCAAAGTGTTCCTTGGTAAAGCTCTCAGCATCGATCACAGTCAAAATCGAATCAAGGCGGGTGAGGTATTGCAGATCAGTGCCCAGAAAAGTCAGGGCTACGGGTAGCGGATCGGCGACACCAGTAGTTTCAACCACCAAATAGTCAATCCGATCACCGCGCTCTAGCACGCTATAAACTGCCTCTAGCAATCCTTCATTGATCGTGCAGCAAATGCAACCATTGCTCAGTTCCACTACATCTTGATCGGTGGCGACAATTAGTTGGCTGTCGATGTTGATATCACCAAATTCATTCACCAACACCGCCACTTTCAGATCTTGATTATTTTGGAGAATGTGGTTGAGCAGAGTAGTTTTACCACTGCCCAGAAAACCAGTAATGATCGTGACTGGCATACCACGCTTGGGCATATCTACCGTAGGAATTTCAGAAGCAATCATAGGAAAAATTATTAGTGGTTATCCAATACTAAGCTTAGTCAATACCCGCCCTAGGGTTTTGTAGTCTTCTAAAACTCGACCTGTTCCCAAGACTACACAGTTGAGTGGCGCAGGGGCAATGTGGGTGACAATACCAGTCTCGTGGCTGATTAAAGTATCAATGCCATGGAGCAAAGCACCACCGCCGGCCAACATAATGCCACGTTCAATGATGTCTGCTGCTAGTTCTGGTTTGGTATGCTCTAGGGTGCGTTTTACCGCCTCTACGATCACCGATAGGGGCTCTTCCATACTCTCGCGAATTTCACCTGCCTTGATCGTGACTGTGCGCGGCAGACCAGAGAGCAGATGCAGCCCTCGTACTTCCATGGACACATCATCATCGGTGGGATAAGCGGAACCAATTTTGATTTTGATCTCTTCGGCGGTGCGCTCTCCTACGGCGAGGTTGTGAATCTTTTTCATGTAGTTTTGAATCGCATCACTCAGTTCATTGCCTGCTACCCGCACTGATTCGCTGACGACAATGCCTTGCAAACTCAGCACTGCCACTTCGGTAGTGCCACCGCCGATGTCAATGATCATGCTGCCGGTAGCTTCGGCAACTGGTAAACCTGCCCCGATCGCCGCGGCTAAGGGCTCGTCAATCAGATAGACTTCACTTGCTCCGGCTCTTCGGGCGGCATCCATCACGGCGCGGCGTTCGACATCGGTAACTCCACTGGGAATCCCAATGGCAATGCGGGGGTTAAAAATTCCTTTCTTGACTCTCTGAATGAAGGCGCGCAACATCATCTCGGCGGCGCCAAAGTCGGCAATTACCCCATCTCGCAAGGGGCGGACAGCAATGATGTCTTCCGGGGTACGGCCGATCATCTTGTTGGCTTCTAAACCCACGGCGTAGACCGTCTTGGTGCGCTGGTCGATCGCTACCACTGATGGTTCTTGTAAGACAATACCTTGACCTGCTACATAAACAACGGTGTTGGCAGTACCTAGGTCGATGCCGATATCCCTAGAAAGATGACGAAAAATGCCCACAAATATTTCCTGAATGGTTTAGGCGATTGGATACCTGGAATTATACTACTAGTTAGCCGATGGGATGAAATCAAGGGTTAAGTTTGAGACTGCATTCCAAAATTAGTCTTTGATTGACCAGGGCATAGGGCTGGATGCTGAGGGCTTGGTGAAAAGCGGCGATCGCTTCAGGATAGTTAGCCAGCGCCATTTGGCTCAACCCCAGGCCATGCCAAGCGCCAAAGTGATGGGGATTAAGTTTGACTGTGGCGTGACAGTCAGCGATCGCTAAGTCATACTGTTCTTGCATATAGTAAAGAACGGCGCGGCGGTTCCAGGCTTCGGCAAAGTCAGGTTCCGCTAAAATCAGATCTGTGAGGGTGCGCTCAGCAGCAGCCAATTCCCCGCGCTCAATCTGGGTTTGGCTCAAGCTCAAGATCCCTAAGCCGTATAGACCTTTTTGCTTAAACCAAATTTGCCAGAGTTCTTGAGTAGCCAACATCCGTACGGTTTCATCATCACTTTGCAGTTTAGTCAACAGATGGTGTTCGATTGATTCTGACATAGCCATAGGGGAGCAGTTGCTAGTTTCGCTGGAGTGATCAACTCAGATCGAGAATTACCTGATTATCCGCCGGCGGGCGATCGCTAAAAGCCTCTAAAAAACTGCGGGCAGGTTCGGGAAAATGGACAAAGTTAAATTGGGCATCACCTGCTGCCAAGTCTGCCCAGAAGTAGCGCAGGTCGGGCAAGAGTACATTTGTCTCTTCCCTGGATAAACCAAGGGGCGGAGCCATTAGCAATTTGGCAATAAAAGCATGGGCGCGATCGCCCATCCAGGTGCGGGAAAACTCACTCAAATTGGCGAGGCTGGGGATCTGCTCTACCCGATGGGAAGTAATGCTCAAGGTGCGATCGCGATACTCCAGGAGGCGATAGGGATGGGGGAAACTGACCGTAGAACCTGTGGTAATTTCATACATCTGGAAGCGATCGCTGTAGGCAATGTCCTGCACATGTAGATGCCCTGTAAACAATAGCTGTACCCCCGCCTGATGTAGCAGTTCACATACTGGGGTACGATTCTCTAGCATGTAGCGCTGCCCCAGGGGATTACTGCCTTGACCTGGCATATGCTCGATTAGATTATGATGAATCATCACTAGGGTTAGATCCTTAGATTTAGGCAACTCTTGGCTCAACCAGTCCATTTGGGCTTGATCTAAATAACCGATCTGCTCGCCTGTGGGGGTAAAAAAATTAGAATTTAGGCCAATCAACCTGATCCCAGGTAAAGGATGCAACGAGTAGTAGGGTTGTTGATTCCAGCCATAGCCATAATCACGATAAAACTGAAGAAAGGGGGCAAAATGTGCTGGCGTGGGTAGATCGTGATTGCCTGGGATCACATAGGCAGGGAAGGGCAACTGTGCTAGCCGGTGGGCAAGCCACTGATGGTTTTCAGGTTCACCATGCTGAGTCAGATCCCCTGGGATGAGTAGAAAATCTAGTTCCAAGGTACAGAGGTGTGCCAGAACCACTTCAAAGGCCTCAATGCTGTACTCGACTAGATGAAAGCGGCTAGGGTGCTCCCACACCGTATGGGGTAAAGCAATATGCAGGTCGGAAGCGATCGCAAAACGAAAGTGATTCACAGCCATGTTTAAGCCAAGTGGCAGACATTCTTTTGACCAAAGTTTACACTGGATTCTCAGGATTTTGCTTAAAGATTCCTGGATCTGACTTCCCTGCCACGATCTGCAAATGCCAGGGCATTGCTGTTAGAATAATCAGACTAAGCGCCCCCAAGGGTTAGAGCCTGATTTTCATGAAAATTGCCATTGCTCAATTAAATCCCACCGTCGGCGATCTAAAGAGAAACCATGATCAAATTTTGGCTTGGTGTGAGCAACTAGAGGCAGTGGATTTAGTAATTACTCCAGAGCTATACCTGTGCGGCTATCCACCACGGGATCTCCTCCTAAATCCGGCATTTGTGCAGGAAATGGAACACTGTCTCCAATCCTTGGCAGCGAATTTACCCCAGCATTTGCACCTGTTGGTGGGGATGGCAGAACTGAATCCTCAAGCCGTGATCGCTGGGGAAAAGCCCCTCTTCAACAGTGCTGTGCTTTTACAACAAGGGCAGATTATTCAACGCTTCCATAAGCGACTATTGCCTACTTATGATGTGTTTGATGAAGCTCGCTATTTTCAGCCTGGGATAGTGAAAAATTGGACGGAAATTCGCGATCGCACCCACAGAACTTGGCGATTGGGCGTGACCATTTGCGAAGACATTTGGAATCAGGCAGAATTTTGGCAAAAAAAACAATATTCCCAGGATCCATTGGCAGATCTAGCCGCTCAAAACCTTGATCTAGTAGTTAATCTGTCGGCTTCTCCCTATGCCATGGACAAGCCCCAACTACGCCGCCCGATGCTTAGCCACTGTGCTACCAGTCTAAACTTGCCCCTAGTCTACGCCAACCAAGTGGGAGCTAATGATGACTTGATTTTTGACGGCAATAGCTGTGTGATCAATCGGGATGGAGCGATCGCTCTGCAACTAGCCGCCTGGCAGCCAGATCGAGCCGTTTATGATCTAGACGCTCAGCCATTGCCAGCAATTGATCCTGTGAATAATCGTCTGAGTGACCTGCTCGCCGCTCTCATGCTCGGAGTTCAAGACTATTGTGCAAAATGTGGATTCAAGAAAGTTCTTTTGGGCTTAAGTGGTGGCATTGATTCGGCGGTAGTAGCCGCTATTGCTAGCTTTGCCCTCGGCAGTGAGAATGTACTGGCATTGCTCCTACCCTCTCCCTACAGTTCCGAACATTCAATTACGGATGGGATTTCCCTTGCCAACAACTTAGGAATTACTACCCGCAAAATCCCAATTGCACCAATCATGACCGCCTTTGAGCTCTCTTTAGCCGAAATGTTTGACCATCTGCCACCAGATTTGACCGAAGAGAATATTCAATCTCGTATTCGCGGCAGTTTGTTGATGGCAGTTTCCAATAAATTTGGGCATCTGCTACTTTCTACTGGCAACAAATCTGAATTAGCCGTGGGCTACTGCACTCTCTATGGCGATATGAACGGTGGTCTGGCAGTAATTGCCGATCTACCCAAAACCCTAGTCTATGAATTGGCTGTCCACATCAACTCCCATTTCAATCATCCGATTCCAGCCCAAATAATTACTAAACCACCTAGCGCTGAGCTTCGCCCTGGGCAGTTAGATCAGGATACCCTGCCCGACTATGAGGTTTTAGATCAAATTCTAGAGATGCTAATACAACAGCAGGCTAGCTTTTCCCAGATTGTAGAGGCTGGATTTAAGCCAGAAGTAGTACAGCAGGTGATCAACCTAATCGCTAGGGCCGAATTTAAGCGCAAGCAGGCACCTTTGGGTCTAAGAGTTAGCGATCGCGCCTTTGGTTCAGGTTGGCGGATGCCGATCGCTAGTCAGTTAACGCTCCTGCAGAAATAAGCTGGACTGCCATACTTCTTGCAGGAATTTTACTTAGGCGACAGGAACTAACTGGTGTAATCTAATCCACTTCACCAAAGCATTGCCAAATCTAGCGCCAATCTGTTGACCATCAAATCCAAAGGAATCATCCTGTAGACTGGTAGTCAGGGTTTCGATTCCAGTAGCCGTGAGCGTGATTTTTTCCTTCTCGATCGCGATCGCGCCTGATTCTTGCAGACTTTGTAAAACAGGTTGATAGTCGGAAGCCTTCTCCCCTGTCCGAACGATACAACGATTGAGATCCCCCTTACCAGCTTCAGTTTGATGAGCTTGCAAATCCCAAAGAATCAGCAATACTCGAACCTTAGCGTTTTCTTCTGTACCTTTAAGTGCCATGTTAATTATTCAATCTCCAAAAAAATCCCGTTTTGTGTGCGCCGGGTTGCATACTTACGCTTTGTGAATCTAACACAATTCCCTGGCGTTTGAGAGACTCAATCGGAGATTTGGCGAATTAAATTAGGAATTTGGTTAAAATCGCTCACAGTGCCAAAGCCCTGGGGATTATGGCTGCGATTACCTGGACGACTAGAAAACAGAGTAGCTAACCCGGCAATTTGAGCGGCTTCTAGCTCCGCCACCAAGTCGGAAATGAAGAGGATTTGCGGCGGCAGTAAACCGATCTGAGCCGCAATTTTAGTATAACTATTGGCTTCTTTTTTGCTCCCGATCGCCGTGTCAAAATAGCCAGAGATGTAATTAGTCAAATCACCAAATTCACTAAATTCAAATAATAATTTTTGGGCAATCACACTACCAGAAGAATAGATATAAGCCCTTTTCCCTTTAGTCTGCCAAACCCTGAAAAAATCTGGCAGATCTGCAAAGATTTGGGAGCACAATTCCCTTTTTTGGTAGCCCTGCTGCCAAATTTTACCCTGGAGTGATTTCAGCCCTGATGACTTGCGATCGCTTTGCACTAGGAAGTTGATGTATTCCACAGGCAAATCCTGCCAGGGGGGTAAGGGATTACTTTGGGGATGCGCTTGGGCGCGAGACTCTAGATCTGCCAAATATTCTTGCCTTAACAGGTCCAAATCTAGCTTGACCTCTGGATCTTGTCCATGCTGATCGAGAAAATCTGCTAAATGATTTAAAAAATAGGGGAAGAGCACCCCAAACACATAATCTATCGGCGTAGTTGTGCCCTCAATATCCAAGAGAACTGCCTGAATATCGATCATGCAAAACACAGGGGCTGGAAGTTCTCTTCTATCTTACTGTCAGAATAGTGAGGAAGCCAGCCACTCATATCCTGAAATAAGCGAATTGCTCGAATCCGCCTTTCGCTACAGAGGTTAAACCAGTGCCAAGTTCCCTTAGGTACCACCAGCAGATCTCCCGCCTCCACGGTTACTGACACCACCGCACTAGTCTGGGGATTGATATGGAACAGCCCTCGACCGGCGATTGTAAATCTTACCTCATCTTCATTATGGTAATGCTCACGGTTAAACTTAGCTAGCATTACCTCTAAATTGGGAGTGTCAGCGTGAATGTCGATCACATCCGCGGTCACATAGCCACCGCGAGCATTAAGCTGAGCAATTTCAGGTTCATAGGCGGCCAATACCTGCTCCGCCGTTGCCTCAGCCGTGAGGGGTTGATTAGCTTGCCACTGTTCAAAGCCGATGTTGATCTTGCGTAAGTAGGCTTGAATCTCTTCAGGCTCGAGGATTTGCCGCTGCTCAGATGGAATAGTTAATACTGCCATTTTTTTTGTTAATCCAGCCCACTATTTTAGACTAAATCAGCCTCAAATTAAAATAGATGGGTGAAAAAATGTTAAAGTTTACCCCTTATATCCTGATTGAATACCAAGATCAGGGATAAGATTAACTAGTATAGGTGCGGTTAACTTATGAATGATTCTTCCTCTTCGACTGCCAAGCTTAATCTCCCAAAATATGATCTCAATAACCTAGAGTCCCTGAAAAAGATTACTGCTCAAGAGATCAAAGATTTGGCGATTCGCCTAGAACAAGATGACTACCCCACCGCTTTTGATGGACTGGCAGACTGGCACCTACTCAGAGCGATCGCTTTTAACCTGCCGGAATTGATTGAACCCTACCGCTACCTCTTAGATTTAGAACCCTTTGACGAATGTTAATCGGGAGCACATGCTCTTGGATTAGCCAAAAATTGGAGCAGGACTTCCCCAGCCTAATTTAAGAAGACTGATTTAAGAAGGACTGTAAAAAAGAGTTTGAGCCCATCTACCGAGCACCAGGCCAGCCCCGCCAAGGATTTTAGAAAATTTTTCGGCTCAGATTTTAGCTTTAATTTGCCCCAGCTACTTATAGATCAAAAAATATGCAAAAATTCGTACTGTGGGGTAAATACTGCCCTGATGTAGAACAAAAGCGCCTGCCCTACCGCCAAGCTCACCTAGAAAACCTGCGTCACCTCCAGGAGCAAGGTCAACTTCTCACTATTGGCCCTACTAGTGATTTGAGCCGAGTGTTTGGCATCTATCTTGCCCCTGACCTGACAACTGCCAAACAGATGATAGAGAGTGATCCCTATTGGCAAAACCAGATTTGGGTGGAGTACGAACTCTTAGAGTGGATTCAGGCAATCTAAATATTTAGCTAGATTTGCCTAATTTAGAGCATTAGTAGCAAGCTCTGCCTCTTTAGCTGCCTGCAACCACAGGTATTGAATTGCCTTCTTCTGCTCAACCGTTGGTACATAGGCAACTACTTCCCGCAAAGTGGCACGGATGCGGGTATTCACCCAGGGCTTCCGCACCGTTTTGAGCGCCTCCACGGGGGAAGTCCGAGCAATCTGTTCAATTCTGACTGGATGGGGGTAGCGGCGTAGCACTTCGGCCACCACAGGATGATTTTGGTCACAGAGAAATTCTGCTTTCGCTACCAAGCACTCTTTCCAAAAGCCCAGCGCCAATTCATGGGTATTTAGGGTGGCGAGGATTTGAGCTACTCCAGTGGTATCACTAGAACGTGCTGCCTGGGCTACGGCATCCTGAGCTACGCGCAAGGACTGTTCATAGTCGTACAGGCTCACTTTAGCTTGCACAGGAGTCTTGATCTGCTGCATAGCAATCAAAGCGGTAACATTATCACTACTGACGGGCGGGCGATCTTCAATCAGGCGGCGACCAGATTGGTTGAAATATAAGCTAGAACTCGGCACAACTTCCTGGGCAGACAGATCCAAACACAGACTCAAACTAGGTAGACAAACAGTACAAATAGCAGTGAGAAAACTAAAAATTTTCATGATTACCTCCAGCACCTAAATTCATCTAAACAATACATGAGATTTTAAGCTTGTCAAATTATCCTTTAGCTCCAGTGTAATTTTGCCTGATCAGTTGCGGCGGGGTTCTGGTATGATCAGCCACCCCTAAAATTTGAGCAAGGGCATTATGGTATTTAACTGGTTTCGGCGCAAGTTTGAAGAACAGCCAAAGCAAGAGCAATCCTCTCAGCAATCCCCAGAGCAGCCCTCTGAGCAATTAGCAGGAGATGAGGAGAGTGGCAAGCCAGAGTCCCCCGAAGACCTGCTGCAATGGGCTAAGGCTGCCTATGCTAGTATTCAGAGCCAAAAACAGGCTGAAGTTGATCTTGCAGTCTCACCAATTGCAGATCTCAGACCAGAGCTTGAGCCAATTGCAGATCCGAGTTCTGAGCAACCTCCTGCACCTTTCTGGGTATTGTCAGAAACAGAGCGCCAGGCTCGAATTGCCGAGTTAGCGGCCAATGCTATGCCTGAAGTGGTCACCGAACCAACCACAAAATCCCGCCCTAGCAGTTTTGCGGAACTGCCCTTCGATCAAAATTTTCTCTGGTCAGCGGAGGTATTAGCGGCTCAAGGACGACAGCCCGACCAAATTTCACCTGAGGAAATCACCTGGTTGAAGCGCTTGCGCCAAGGGCTAGACAAAACTCGCCTTAATTTGATCAATCAGCTTAAGTCTCTGGTGGGGCAAGGCCCTCTGGATGCGGCGGCGGTAGAAGAAATTGAGGCTCTGTTGTTACAGGCGGATGTGGGGGTAGAGGCTACAGATCGGATTGTCCTGGCTTTGCAGACCAAACTCAAAACTGAAGTGTTACCACCTGAGGAGGGGATTGCTTTTCTCAAGCACTTGCTGCGTGAGATTTTAGATGCTCCCCTGGGCGATCGCGCTCAAGCTGGCTATTCGCTTATTCCTGCAAAAAATCAGTTGAATATTTGGCTGGTTACAGGCGTAAATGGGGCGGGCAAAACTACTACGATCGGCAAGCTAGCTCATCTGGCCCATCAATCGGGCTATCGCACTCTAATTGCGGCGGCTGATACTTTTCGGGCGGCGGCGGTAGATCAAGTGAAGGTTTGGGGCGATCGCGCCAAGGTGGAAGTAATTGCTAACCCTGGCACTAATACAGATCCAGCCGCCGTGGTATTCGATGGCATTAAAGCGGCTCAAGCTAGGGGCACTGAATTACTACTGGTGGATACGGCTGGTCGCCTGCAAAACAAGAAAAATCTGATGGACGAATTGAGTAAAATTCGCCGCATCGTCGATAAAGCTGCAAACCAAGCTCAAGTTGAGTCACTTTTGGTTTTAGATGCTACCCTGGGTCAGAATGGTCTCCGTCAGGCGGAAATCTTTGCCCAATCTGCCAATATCACTGGGGTAGTGCTTACTAAGCTAGATGGCTCTGCTAAAGGGGGAGTTGCAATCGCGGTAGTGCAGAAACTTGGCCTCCCGATCAGGTTCATTGGTGCAGGAGAGGGCATTCAGGATCTTCGGCCTTTCTCTAGTTACGAGTTTGTGGAAGCGCTGCTTAGCTAATGGTCATAAAAAGGGTCGCAGGGCGTAGCCCCGCATTGGGTTTTAATCATTTCTGTACCGCATTCTTTTGAAAATCGCCATAATATCAGAACCTAGCTAAGATCTGGGGCAACAAACTGTGATGTCAAGCTCAGTATCTACATCTTTCCCACCTATTGCTGTGAAAAGCTCTAGCAATGCTGGCTACCAAGTTAAGCCTGCACTCAAGTCCCAAGATTTTCGCCATTTGCTGCACCGCTTTAGCCAAGAACAGGTGAAGATTCAAGAACTCCTGGGAAACTTGGCCTATGCCCTGCGCAGTTTCAACAATCTTAACCAGTTTTTAGAATTGATTCCGTTGGTTGCCAGCACCATTACTGATACGGATGGGGCAGCCTTGTTTTTAGCTAAAGGAGATGGTTTAAAGCTGGAAGTTTGTCACTGTCCAATTGAAGGTAGGCATGGGATCTCCAGCCAGCAAATTCGCCATGCCCTGGAGCGCGTGATCACCACTAGCCGCGATCGCCCTAAATCTAATTTAGATAGCTTGGTAAGTGAAGCCCTAGGCAATCAGCTACACTTATTTGCCACTTCAGTGGTACAAAAAAATGTGGTAGTGGGCAGACTATACGTCTTTAGCCGTGCTGCCGCGTACACCCTAACCGAAACGCGGCAAAAGCTCCTGCGGCTGGTAGCAGATCAAACGGCCGTGGCTCTGGAACAGCATAATCTGGCAGCACAACTATTGCAAAAGCAACGCCAAGATCGAGAGCTAGAGATCGGGGCGGAAATTCAACGGCAGTTGCTCCCCCGCAGCAACCCCAATATTCCAGGCTTAGATATCGCTGCCTGCTGCCATGCTGCCAATCGGGTGGGGGGGGACTATTACGACTTTATTCGGATCAATCATAGCGATCGCTGGGGGATTGTGATTGGCGATGTGATGGGTAAAGGCGTACCAGCAGGTCTAATTATGACCATGACCAGAGGAATGTTACGGGCAGAGGTCTTCAATGGCCACTCTCCCAGCCAGATTCTTTCCCACCTCAACCAAGCCATGTATGAGGACTTAGAGAAATCCCACCGCTTCTTGACCATGTTCTATTCTGAATATGATCCCGCTAGCTCCTGTCTACGCTACAGCAATGCCGCTCATCTGCCAGTTCTATGGTGGCGATCGCCCAAAGTCCAGGGACTCGACACCATGGGAGCCTTGATTGGTCTAGAGTCAAATTCAGAATTTGAAGAAGGCAGGGTGAAATTGCAACCTGGGGATGTGCTGCTCTACTACACCGATGGGGTTACTGAAGCCACTAACCAAACGGCCGATCGCTTTGACGAAGATCAACTGCGCCTCTGTCTCCAGCACGCTTGCCAACAGCAATACTCTGCCCAGCAGATTTTGGAGTATATCTCCCATCGGGTACAGAAATTTATCGGCACCACCTACTACCAAGATGATATGACCCTGGTAATTCTCAAGGTTCTAGAACGCGATCGCTAAAATTTGCACTGTTGAGCGGCATTTTAGCCCACAATAGATTGGGCATT
This sequence comes from Pseudanabaenaceae cyanobacterium bins.68, assembly GCA_033762795.1. GTDB lineage: Bacteria > Cyanobacteriota > Cyanobacteriia > Pseudanabaenales > Pseudanabaenaceae > JANRLH01. Next base: position 3,027 of record JANRLH010000109.1, on the reverse strand, counting down.
GCACACCTATAGTAACTATCATGAAAATCTTATTTGCTGCTGCCGAAGCTGCTCCAATTGCCAAGGTCGGAGGCATGGCTGATGTAGTTGGTACCTTGCCTGCGATCTTGCGCCAACTCGGTCATGATGTGCGGATTATCATGCCCTACTACGGTGTCTTGCCAGATCGATTACCTGAGCAGCCCACTTGGGTTTGGAAAGGCAACACCATGTTCACAGATTTTGAGGTTTTTGCCACAGCACTCCCTGGCACTGATGTTCCCCTCTACCTGGTGGGTCACCCCGCTTTTATGCCCAGCCGCATTTACTACGGCGATGACGAAGATTGGCGCTTCACTCTATTTGCGGCTGCCTGTGCCGAGTTTGCCTGGAACTACTGGAAGCCCAACCTGATCCATTGTCACGATTGGCACACGGGTATGATCCCAGTGTGGATGCACCAAACTTCAGATATTGGCACCGTATTCACGATTCATAACCTTGCCTACCAAGGGCCTTGGCGCTGGCGCTTAGAACAAATCACCTGGGTGCCCTGGTATATGCAAGGACACAACACCATGGCAGCAGGGATTCGCTTCGCCGATCGCGTGAATACCGTCTCCCCTACCTATGCCCAACAGATCTGCACCCCTGCCTATGGAGAAGGGCTAGAAAATACTCTTTCTTACATTCGTCCTTGGGGAATCTTGAATGGCATTGATACGAACCAGCTTGATCCCGCCACGGATAAATTTATTGTCCAAAACTTTACGGCTGATACCCTTGAGTTACGCCTAGAAAACAAAATCGCCCTCCAACAAGAACTAGGACTAGAACAATCCCCATCTAAGTTCCTAGTGGGCATGGTCAGCCGCCTGGTAGAGCAAAAAGGCTTAGATATTCTGATTCAGGTGCTAGATCGGTTTTTGGCCTACACCGATGCTCAATTTGTGGTTTTGGGTACAGGCGATCGCTACTACGAAAATCAAATGTGGCAAATTGCCAGCCGCTATCCTGGCCGCATGTCCGCCCAAATTTTCTATAACGCCGCTCTGTCCCAGCGGATCTATGCCAGCACCGATGCCTTCCTCATGCCCAGTAGATTTGAGCCCTGTGGCATCAGCCAGATGATTGCCCTGCGTTACGGCAGTATCCCGATTGTGCGGCGTACTGGTGGACTAGTGGATACCGTATTCCATCAAGTTCCTCAACTGCACCAGGGCAATGGCTTTTGCTTTGATCGCTACGAGCCACTAGATCTATATACCTGCATGGTGCGCGCCTACGAGAGCTATCAATATCCAGACAACTGGCGGCAAGTGCAGCAGCGCGGCATGGCCACCGACTTTAGCTGGAATCTATCTGCCCAGCGTTATATCGAGCTATATCGCTCTATTCCTGGCATGGAAAAAGCTTAGTAAAGTTAAAATCTAAGCCCAAAATTTTTCTAAAACCCATGGCGGGGCTGCGCCCTGCGACCCCTATGGTCAGAAATTAGACTGCGTTAGGACTTACGCAGTTTGATTTAGGAAGTGTTGGAAAAAGAGAGTTTGAGGGCAAAGCTCCACACCCCACTTAGAGCAAGGTTTTTAGATCAGGTTTGCGTGAGGCCTGTACGTAATACCAAATCACTATGGCTAGACTACAGGTTAGGAGAACTAGTATAAGCCCTGTTTAAGGTCTTGCCACAGCTTGAGGGAATTACTAATTTGCTTAACTCAAATTCAAATAATTAAATTAAACTTAAGATTAACTGGAATCAAGACCTAATTCTTAACCTTGGGGCAAAATGGCAAACATTCTATTTGTAAATGAAAACCAGGAAGTAATCGCCGCAGATGGGGCAAACCTCCGCATTAAAGCGCTCGAAAACGACATCGACATTTACAAATTTATGGGCAAGCTTACCAACTGTGGTGGCTACGGTCAATGTGCTACCTGCGTGGTAGAAATCACCGCGGGTCTGGATGCGCTTTCTCCCCGCACTGATTTTGAAAATAGCAAGCTGAAGCGTAAACCTGATAACTATCGTCTGGCTTGCCAGACTCTGGTAAATGGCAATGTTTCGGTAAAGACCAAACCCTAATCTGGTATTAAGATCGATTAAAATAATCAAATTGCAGCAGTTCTTTATCCCTAACCTAAGCTTTCTATGGCGCGTGATTACTACGAAGTTCTTGGAGTCTCCCGCAACGCTGACCCAGAAGAGTTAAAAAAAGCCTACCGTCAGTTGGCACGCAAGTATCACCCTGATGTGAACAAAGACGAGGGTGCCAAGGAAAGACTACAGGAGATCAACAATGCCTATGAAGTGCTGAGTGATGCTGACAAGAGAGCCCGTTACGATCGCTTTGGGGAAGGCGGCGTGTCTGGCAACTTCCAGGACATGGGCGATGTAGGTGGTTTTGCCGATATTTTTGAGAGCTTTTTTAGTGGATTCTCTGGTACCCAGCAACAGACCAGAAGACGAGGTGGCCCTACCCGTGGAGATGATCTACGCTACGACCTCAAACTAGAATTCCATGAGGCAATTAGCGGGGGCGAGAAACAGATCAAAATCACCCACCTGGAAACCTGTCATACCTGTAGCGGATCGGGTGCTAAACCCGGCACTAGTCCGCGTACCTGTACTACCTGTGGTGGCAGTGGGCAAGTGAAGCGGGCAACTCGTACCCCCTTTGGCAGTTTTACCCAAGTATCGGTCTGTCCCACCTGTAATGGCACGGGTCAGATGATCGAAGATAAATGCGATACCTGCGGCGGTTTGGGCTTAAATCAAGCCACCAAAAAGCTCAAAATCACCATTCCTGCTGGAGTAGATAGCGGTACGAGGTTGCGAGTTTCTAACGAAGGTGATGCTGGACAAAAGGGTGGCCCAGCAGGCGATCTCTATGTCTATTTGTTTGTGCAGACCGATCCTGAATTTGAGCGAGACGGCATCAACATTCTCTCCCAGATTAGAATTAATTACTTGCAAGCTATTTTGGGCGACAAGATCACCGTGAATACGGTGGATGGCAAAAAACCGCTCACCATCCCTGCTGGCAC
>JANRLH010000108.1:0-5902 GCA_033762795.1 Pseudanabaenaceae cyanobacterium bins.68 | reverse complement strand
CCAAGGTGCTGCCTATCCAAGCCTTACTCAAACAGCCCAGTTGGTAAACCGTCAATGCTCACTTGATTTTTTTGACGTTGATACTGCTCAATTCCTGCTTCCCCTTTACGGGTTGCCCAATCGAGTAAATCCGATCGCTGCTGCACAAATTCATAGCGTGGCACACCAAAGCCGCAGGAAGTCTGCACTGAGTCAACTGCTACTAGGATGATTTGCCTAGCTCCAGGTAGATTAGGGAACTGGGCAGTCAAGTCCTGCCAAGCTGGATCCTGGCGATTAGCTACCTGTCCTTGACCATAGATTCTGAGGATCAGGGGCTGAGCGCCAAAGCTGCAAAACATCAGGGTGATTCTAGGATCCTCGCGCAAATGGGCAGCCGTTTCATTGCCGCTACCAGTTAAATCAAGATAAGCGATCGCGTGCTGATTCAAGCATTTCAAGCTGTCAATCCCTTTCGGAGAAAGATTTACCCGCCCATGTTTCGGCGCAGTTGCCACAAAAAACATTTGCTGTTCGGCGATAAACTGCTGCAATTCGGGAATTAGGCTGCCATAAAACTTGGCCATAATCTTTAGTCTAGGATTTTGAGTTGATCTAAGTTCCAGATTGCTCTACCGATCGCGCTGGGTTCAGTGCCTTGCAAGCGATCGCGAATCGCTACTAGGTATAGAGGCGTGACCAGATGAATCAAGGGTAATTGCTGCCGCACCAGCAGTTGAAATTCGCCATAGATCTGCCGGCGTTTAGCTTCATCGATTTCTTGGGCACCAGCAATCATTAAATCGTTGATTTTTTGCTCCCAAGGGGCAACTACTCGACCTGGATAATCTGGCTCACCTGCACTTCCCCCCTTATTAAACATGTGGTTATCCCCATCCACTGCCCAGAGGTTAATGCTGCCATGGGGTTCTACCCCGCCCGTAAAACCCAACAGCGCCGCATCCCATTGTTTAGAATTGTCTAGGCGATCAATTAAAGTACCGAACTCAATCGGCGTAAAATCCACCGTAATTCCCAATTGATCCAAATCGGTCTTGATTTGCGCTCCCAAAAACACGCCGCGCCCGCTAGTGCCAGTAATCAGACTAAAGCGAACTGGGTTGCCTTGGGCATCGATCAAGCGATTGGTGGCATTGTACTTAAATCCTGCCTGGCGGAAGAGTTGTTTAGCTCGATTTTGGTCATATTTATATTCAGGCAAACCTTCAGCTAAATAGTAGGGACTAAGTTGGGGAATAGGCGAATTTTGGGGTTTACCTAAACCTCGATAAAAACTGTCGATCATGGCTTGCCGATTAATGCCGTAGGCGATCGCCTGACGAAACTGCACATTTTGAAACCAGGTCGCCTTGACTGGATCAACAAAGGGCTTGCCCTTTTGATCTCTACCTAGGTTCAAGTTAAACATCATAAAAGATTGGCTAGTGTCTGGCCCCCCATTAAAAATGCGGTAGCGATCGCGCTGCTCTAGGGGTTTAAGCAACTGAAAATCTTCTGCTCGCAAGCCGAATACATCTAGATCCCCAGCGCGGAACCGCAGCAGAGCGGCATCAGGTGAACTGACAATCTGATAAATAAATCTGGGAATATAGGGCTGGGGTTTTTTGTAGTAATAGGGATTGCGACTGAGCACAATCCTCTCGGCGGGGCGATATTCGCTAATTAGGTAGGGGCCACTGCCCACAATTTGATTAAACGGAGTATTGATCGCCCAGGTGGTTAAAAATTGAGGATTGCCCTGGGGATCTAGGGTATCAATGGTTTTTTGCAGAATGTGCTTAGGCAAGATCGTAGTGCCACCCACACTGCGCAAAAATGGGGCAAAGGGTTCTGACAGACGAAAGCGAATGCGGCGCTGGTCTAGCTGGCTGATTTCTGGTAATGTGCGCTGCTTGCCAACCCGAATCACATCACGGCTGCTGGTGGGAATCTTGGGGTTGTAGATCACATCCTGGAAAGTGAACAGCACATCCGCCGCCGTTAGGGGCTGTCCATCTGACCATTGCAGGCCTGAACGCAGCGTGAAAATAATTTCTCTGCCATTTTCACCAAATTCCCACTTTTCTGCTAGTTCTGGCTCAATTTCGCCAGTTTTACCATTTTGAGTGACCATGCTAGAAAACATCAGCCCCACCACTGAACTGCTGTAGGCATCACTGATTAATACAGGATTAAGGGTTTTGATGTCATTGTCGAGGGCGAGGGCAAGGCGCTGTTTGGCAATTTCGGGACGACCACAGCCCCACAATAGGCAAGCGATCGCCAAGATCAAGACTAATAGCCCGCCATACTGCCGCCTAACCATTGTCTGCCACCAATAAAACTACCGCATGGACAGCGATCGCCTGCTGCTGACCGATCGCGTCTTGACCCTCATTCGTGCGGGCTTTAATACTTACCTGATCTAGCTCCAAGCCTAAAGCCTGGGCTAAACTCTGGCGCATGGCTAAAATATGGGGCTTGAGTTTAGGCTGTTCAGCAATCACTGAGCTATCAATATTGACTATTTGCCAGCCCCGCGCCTGGATTAGCTGATCTACCTGGATCAAGAGTTCTAGGCTATTTGCTCCCCGCCATTTAGGATCGCTAGGTGGAAAATAGTGACCGATATCGCCCAAGGCTAAAGCCCCCAGCATGGCATCCATAATCGCATGACACAGGGCATCCGCATCGCTGTGACCCAATAGACCCCGATCATGGGGGATCTCAATTCCTGCCAAAATCAAGGGGCGATCGCTTACCAAACAGTGAATATCATAGCCCTGGCCAATTCTCAGATTCATAACTCTATAGGTCAAGCTGTTCGCGGATTTGCACCTCAACCCTAATAGCTTGCTGACTAGTGGTGAGATTGAAACTAATTTGATCTCCCAAGAGTGGCTCCAGGTGAGTCAGAAGCGATCGGAGTTGGGGGGTGCTAGCGCCACTGGCAACAAACACCTGTTCCGCCAAAGCATTTAACCGTTTCCAGATTGTAAACAGTTTGGCAGTAGTTTGCTCAATTTGGGCAGCATAATTTACCAAGTCGGCAGTAGATTTCAAGCAACCTAGCCGTAAAGATTCTTCCAAAGCTTGATCTAGATCTAAATCCCCATGGCTAACTGCGGTAGCGATCGCCTGTACTTGGTCACTACCACTCAAGTAACGGGCTAACTTTTGGGCTTCTGCTGTAACTGTCTTTAGAGTATCCAAGTCTGGGCTATGAGCGACAGCCTCCTGGAAAAAACTGCGCTGGGCAGGGGGGATTTTGGCAATCTCCCGCACAAATGGAGCCACATATCGGCTGGGAATTTGGTTGGCGGCTGCCATCTGCTTAATTTCCCCAGGCACTAGATCAGAGCTAACCGCTAGCCACTGATCGCTCAACTCTCTCACCTCACGACAAGTAATTTGCTCACCCTGGCGGGCTGCCTCACTCACTAGCTGCTGTACCTGGGGTTCAGTTTGGGCAGTGGCGATAAAAGCTCGCTTGCTAAATCGCTCTACCGCCGCCTGATCTAGCAAGCCATCCTGCAGCAAAACATCGGCGCTATCCGCCAAGCTGATCCAGCCATAGGCCTGGCTTTTACTGATTTCGTGATCCTTTAACCAATCTAAAAAGCCGATTTCTTGATCTTGCTTTTGGCGATCGCGCACCAAGCGTAGCAGTCTTCCCCGCCAGATATCCGTTTGCAGGTCAAAGCGATCGCACACCTGCCAAATCCGTTCAATCTTGAGCTCAAACTCATGATCGGCAACTTGCGGATCTGGTAAAGCCTCAGGAAAATCAGCAAAGCTGAGGTTAGCAGAGAGCACTTCTGGAGAAATTTCAGGCATCAACAAAATTCTAGGCAGGGAATCTAATCTTACTTGATCTCAGGCGACTGATTTAGGTGTTTCAACCGCCGTCGCTTAGCAATTTGAGCCGAGCGATCGCCCAACACACCCAAGTCTTGAACCGCTCGATCAGAACGCTCCCGCTCTAGTTGTGCCAGTTTTGCATAGCTCACCCAAGCAATACAATCTACGGGACAGGTAGCGATCGCCTCTCGGATGAGCTCTTCTGAGTCACCATCCTGGGCAAACACCCTAGCTCGGCCAAATTCTGGCTCCAAACTAAAAGTACTACGGGCAACATGGGCGCAATGACCACAGCCAATGCAAGTGTTTTCATCCACATACACAGCGTTTTGGCGATCAACCCCACCTAGTTCTGGCTCGTAGCCCGATCGCTCAGCCATGCCAGCGCTGTAAGACTAATCTCACCGATCCATCTGCTTGGCGTTCAGTCTGAGTGAGATCAAAACCCTGGTGCTGGGCTTCATCTACTACCGTGTGATAGGCGTAGCGCTGGGTCACTTGCTGCAAGAAACTCTCCACATGCCAAGGTTGCTGCCAGTACTGCATATCTGCCACCAGTTCATAGCTAGAGCCGTTCCATCTAAATCCAATGTCATAGCCATTGGGCTGGCTAATAGCGATCGCCGCTTGGGCTTGATTACCTTGATAGCCGCGTAAAGCCACGTCCCCGGTTTTCCAGGCTAATCCTAAATCATCCAGGGCAGACTGTAGAGGCACAAGTTCGCGAATTTGAGTTTTGATTTGGCTAAAGTGTGACATTTAATAATTAATTCCTGAATATATTTAGTGTGTAGGCAAGTGGTAAGACTGCTCGGAAGCATACTGTTGCGCCTGTTCTTGGGCAAAATACGCAGATCTAAACTGCTGGGAAGTTACAGCGCCCAACCTAGCTTCAATTGAGGCAGTGACCTCGACACAGCTATTTCCAGCTATGCCACTAACGATCTCCTCAACCCGACCATCGGGATAGATAATAAATTCTAGGGTTTCCATGATTTGTCAGCCATTAGCTAGGCAAACATTACTGCGCTTAAATACATAGTTTCGCCCAAATTTGTCATTAGCGTCAATAAATTTACAAAAGTAGATGTATTCACTCATAAAGATTAAGAATATATGAATGAGCTAATTCGTAGCTGGGTGTGGTGGGACTTTCGCCTAGCAACTGCCTTTACTGTGATCGCCCCTCTAGGTCTGCTAGTTTGGGCAGTTATCCAAAAAAATAAAACTTTAATTAAGGCATTAACTATCTATTGGCGAGTTTCTGCCCTTTTAGCGATCACAGTCTACCTCCTAATTGCTGATCTCAGCTTCGGCTACATAACTGGATGGCTGGCTAGAATCTTGATTCCTGCATCCCTATGGTTTTGGTCGGACTTAAATGCCTTAATCAGTCAAGCCCGCCGCCGCCTCGATCAGGTCTACCGACTATGGCGCTGGCTAGTCACCGGCTACTGTATGGTCGGCACCCTTACTGGTCTGGCTTTTTTACCCTGTAGCTTAAATTACGCTTTCAGCCCAGGGGTATGTGACATCCTCACCGAAGCCCCCAAGCAATTTCAACAAATTTTCCATCCTTCTACACCTGTAGAAATCTTGGCCAGGGGCGCAATTCTAGCGCTCGGACTATATGTAATCTATTTTATTTGTTTTTTAATGTTTAAGCTCCGCCGCCATGGTAGATCGGCACTTATAACCAGGGATCAAGCAACAGGTTGAAATTAAATGATCCCAACCTCTTTACAAAAAGATACATGGCCTGTATACTTAGTTCAGGAAAAAACAAATTTCCTAAATACATACCAAACTAATTAATACGGAATTATAAACCATGACCACAGCAGTACAGAGACGCGAGAGCGCATCTTTGTGGGAGCAGTTTTGCCAGTGGATCACCTCTACTGAGAACCGCATCTACATTGGATGGTTCGGCGTATTGATGATTCCTTGCTTACTAGCAGCGACCATTTGCTTCGTAATCGCATTCGTAGCAGCACCACCCGTAGACATCGACGGCATTCGCGAGCCCGTATCCGGCTCTCTACTATACGGCAACAACATG
>JANRLH010000107.1:0-6217 GCA_033762795.1 Pseudanabaenaceae cyanobacterium bins.68 | reverse complement strand
GGCAACGCCCCCACACCCCCAGCATTAACAACTTGAAAGTCTCAAAATCGCTAATAGGGAAATCACTGATAGGGCTTAAGTTATAGTAAGGCTTAGCCAAGCGTAATCCAGAACCTTGAACTTAATTGGGGGATCTAATTGGGTGTATGGATCTACTTGAGAGTTCTGCTCTCAAATCGCCTTTCTCCAATGCCTCCCAAATCAGATCGCGCTCACATCCAGATCAGACTGGGTAAGCTCTGCTTCTGTAGTTTACCTATAGTGATTGGCTAGTGATTGGTTAGTGATTAGCTTGAATTGCTAATTGAGTAAAACTTTAAACTTTAATTGACTAGAACTAATTGACTAAAACTTTTGTGCATTCCTCTAAACGCTTGAGTGCCGTGAGTGAATTGCCAATCAAAAATATGGAATTGATCGGCTGACTAATCATAGCGATCGCGAGTTTGAAAGGATTTAGTTTCCCTTGATCTAGGGCAAAATTTAAGTCTGGCAGATCCCGTTGCAGATTGTCACTCACCACCCGCACTACACCTATACTCTGGGGGTAAGCAAAACTCAGGACTTCATAGGTTTCCATATCTACATAGCCAGCAGCATAATCTTCCTTGATTTGGTATTTCTTTTCAACGGAGGTCACTACCCATTCTAAGGTCACACCGTTTACGCGCCTGGCTTGATCATCTAATTTTTGATTTAACTTTTGCAAGAGCGCGGATGTTAGTTCTGGATTAATGTAATGGGGCTCTTCAAAATAGTTTTGACTGCTACAGCTTTGATAAACCACCCAGTCACCAGCTAGGTCTCCCTCTGACATACTGCCACAGAGCCCGATTAGAATGGCTTGCTCTAGGTCTTTTGGTGTGAGCATCTGTGCCAATTGGGTCTTAAGCTGAGGGTTGCCCATGGGAATCGGGATCACTTTTACGCCTGATCCTTGAGCGCCACGACATACGGCTTGATATTCTCTCCCTTGGGGGGTAATTAAGACTTTGATCATTGGCCGATGCTGCGTCTGTAGGCGGAGTTGAGTTCTTGTTCTACTATATCGGTGAGGTTGAGCCAGTTTAGATCTTCGCGATGCAAAATGATTTGCAATTGCAATAGGGCATCGTCATACTCTAGCTCGATCTTTTGGAATGGCAAGGGCTGGGGATTGCGCTTGGGACGGTTTAGGACTTGCTCAAAGGCAGCTTTAACTCGTAGTAAAATTTCGCGCGCTAATTCTTCCTTGGCTTTACGGCGAAGCACTTCCCAACCCCTTTGGCTAGTGGCATACATCGGTGGTAGGCGGTTGAGGGCATAGGCAGAAACTTCAGCCAGATTAATTTGCGATCGCACATCTGCATCTACCTGTTTGGCGACGGCTTGGGCTGCTGATAACACTAGGTTTTCTAAGACGTTACTAAACCCCAAATTGGCCTTGAGGGTGTAGATTTGCAAAACATCTTGAGGGTTATCCAAATCTAGGTCAAAGATCTTACGGGTTTGAGTCTTGGGGCGCCGCAGATCAGAGTTGGCGATCGCTTCATTAGTTTTTTGCCAGTTTTTGGCGCGGCGGCGTTGGCTGTAATCAACTAGATTGGCAATAATTTGGCGGTTAGCTGGGCTAACACCACTGTAACGGGAGTCCTGAGCTTTAACACTTCTGCCTTGAGAAACTTGTGGCTCTGGTAGATTGGGCAACTCGTAGACTCTACCCTCGAGTTGACCTAAGCGGCGTGACACCGCCCCAGGGACATCCTGCCATTCCAGTAGGGGCTGCTCAAGGATTTGGCGCAATTTCACCAATGCCATTGATTTGCATTGAAATTCTTGATCGGGGATCGGCTGAGAGTCATGCAGGGGATCTCCTAGCCTCAATACTTGAATACCGCGATTAATGGTGTCATAGATTTCTAACTGCATTGATTTGAGCACTTCATCCCGATGCCTTATCCAACCCCGATGAGTAGTGGCATACTTAGGTGGTAAGCGATTAAGAGTATAGGCTACTACTTCAGCGATCGGGGGAAGTTTGCCCTCTGCCTGTAATTCTTCTAGCTGCTTTTTAGCGGCATTCACTACTGCTGGTTCTAGGGCATTGCGAAAGTTAGCCATAGGGATTCACTGGGTTACTCGGCAGGATTTATTTTAGGACTTAGGCAAGTGTGCTGCAAAACCTTGATTTTGGCGATCTGTGGGGCAAAGCCCTCAAACTCGCTTTTCGTCACATCATCTCTATCAGATTGCATAGCTCCTAATTTTAGGATATTGCAGTTTGCCAGTTAATGGATGGCAAAAAGGGTCGCAGGGCGTAGCCCCGCCATGGGTTTTAATCATTTCTGTACCGCATTCTTGCAAAAATCGCAACATCAGCATTTACACAGAGATGAAGTTGCCTGCTACATTAATTGAGCAAACCTGAAAGGAAAATCATCTTTGGCACAGCCTAACCCTGCTAAGCGATCGCTTTTAAACATTGCCACAATTGTTGCCTTTGCAACTCTGCTCAGTAAATTTTTTGGTCTGCTGCGTCAGGTGGTAATCGCCGCCGCCTTTGGGGTAGGTGCAGCCTATGAAGCCTACAACTATGCCTACATTTTGCCTGGCTTTTTATTAATTCTGCTGGGTGGAATCAATGGGCCGTTTCATAGTGCGATCGTTTCGGCTCTGGCAAAGCGGGATCAGCAGGGAGCCCAAAATTTGATCGCTACTACTACTACGATTGTTTCTGCTTTTTTGTTGGCGATCGCTATTTTGCTATTCGTGTTTGCGGCTCCTCTGGTAGATTCAGTTGCCCCAGGCCTGGGCAGTAACGCTAATGGCGAGACGGTCAGAGCGATCGCGATTCAACAATTTCAGATCATGGCTCCTCTCGCAGTGCTTTCGGGCTTAATTGGCATTGGTTTTGGCAGTTTAAACGCCGTAGATTGCTACTGGCTGCCCTCAGTTAGTCCATTAATTTCCAGCATTACTTTAATCGGCGGCATTGGAGTTTTGTGGCTCAGTCTCGGGGAGAACATCACCCTACCAGCCTATGCCCTAGTGGGCGGTCAGGTGTTAGCTTGGGGTACTTTAATTGGCGGTCTGTTGCAGTGGCTGGTGCAGTTGGTGGCCCAGTGGCAAGCAGGGCTGGGCGGCTTAAAGCTGCGGTTTAATCTTCAGGAGCCTGGACTTAGGGACGTTTTAAAAGTAATGGCTCCTGCCACCCTCTCTTCAGGTATGCTGCAAATCAATGTGTATACTGATCTATTTTTTGCTTCCTACATTCCCCAGGCGGCAGCAGCCTTGGGCTATGGGGGGTTACTGATGCAAACTCCCTTGGGCATAGTTTCCAACGTGATTTTGGTACCTCTGCTGCCTTTATTCTCCCGCCTGCGCGATCCTGCCGATTGGCCAGAGCTAAAGCAGCGTATTCGTCAGGGGTTACTGCTCACGGCTCTGACCATGATTCCGCTCAGTGCCTTGATGATGGTGCTGGCCAAGCCAATTGTGCAGATTGTCTATGAGCGCTATGCCTTTGATCCTGGAGCTTCAGCCTTGGTGGCTCAGATTCTAGTGGCCTATGCGGTGGGGATGTTTGTCTACCTTGCCAGGGATATTTTGGTGCGGGTGTATTATGCCCTGGGAGATGGTCAGACCCCTTTTCGGATCAGTGTGTTTAATATTTTTCTGAATGCTGGTTTAGATTTTGCTCTCACTAATATTTATGGCGCACCTGGCCTAGTCTTGGCGACTGTGGGAGTGAATCTAGTTTCCCTCGTAATGCTGTTGTGGAGCTTAAATCGGCAGTTGGGCGGTTTGCCTCTAGCTAGTTGGACAGTAGAAATCCTCAAATTAGTTCTCGTAAGCGCGATCGCTGCCGGCGTGAGTGGCTCAGTTAGCTTTGGCTTTGAACAGGTGGGGCAGAACTTGGGAGCCTGGAAAGTGGTAGGACAGTTATTAGCTAGTAGCGTGGCAGGAGTAGGAATATTAGTGCTGTTAATTCCACGACTTGGAATTGCCGAAGTTGATTTACTCAGCCAGCAAATTCAGCGCAAATTAGCTAGATCAAAGTGAAGAGCAGTAGGATCAAGACTCTGGCATTACCCCATGGTAAACTGGACAAAGATTCTATTGAATGAATGGTCATACCCAATGAGCAGTAGCTCCCGTTATCAATGGCTGTCATCCCTATTTGTTGGCGTAGTAGCTCTGGGTGCCTTCACTACAACTAGTGCGGTTAGATTTGTGGGCAATGGGGAAAACCTAGTAGTATTTTCTTGGTTTGGGGGAGTGCAACAAAAAACCCTGGAGCCTGGATTTCACTTAATCACCCCCCTAATATCTAAAACTGAATTGTTTGATATTAAGACCCAAGCTTTGACCTGGAAAGACCAAGATCCATCTGCCTATGATCCGCGGATTATCTCTCTATCTCGGGATGGCCAGGAGGTAAGAATGGAAATCACCCTACAATATCGGGTGATTGATGCGGCGACTACCTTTACCAGTCTAGGTAAAGAATATGCTGATTACATCGCTGCGATTACCCGTTCGGTGGTTTTTCTAGAGACAGCCGCCTTTTCTGCCCAGGATCTCTACTCTACTAAGCGCCCGATTTTGCAAGTTCAAATTCGGGAAAAACTAGCAGCTTTACTGCAAGAACGCGGCATTCTGATTCAGGATCTATTGATTCGAGATGTGGGTTTCAGTCCTGATTTTGTAGGCGCAATTGAGGCTAAAACGATCGCTGAAAATCAGCTTGCCCAGAAGGATTTTGAAATTGAGCAGGCTCGCCAAGATGCTCGATCGCTTGTGTTGCAAGCCCAGGCAGAAGCAGGTAAGTTGACAGCCAAGGCTAATGCTCTAAAACGGAATCCCCAGTATTTAAAGGTGGTCAAGTCCCAGGTTTTAGGAAATACTTTGGAAGTCTTGGTGACAAAATAATGAGAAGCTTTTGGAACCATCATCAACAGACAATTTTTGCCAAGGCAATTCCTATTGGCATTGCTTTTCTGGCTATGGCATTGGTGAAGCCCCTAGTTGGGATCTTTGTGACCGTAACTGAGCCAGGTAATGCCAGCGTAGTATTTAATTCGTTCTCAGGGATTCAAAAGGGCAGGATTCTCCTACCTGGAGCCCACTTGATTTCGCCTGGAGTGGAGCGCGCCATCTCTTACGATATCCGCACGCGGGTGTGGGAATTTACCAGTGTCCCTAACTCACCTCGTCCTGCCGGTGCTCCGATTACAGTAATCACAGCCGATGGCCAGTCCTTTGCTATTGATGCCAATATTACCCTGCGGCCAAATGTTGCAGTGCTTGATGCCCTCCATGGGCAAGTGGGTGAACAATACATCAGCACTGTGGTTGTGCCAGTGGTACGCTCTAAGATTCGGGATATTTCTGCCCAATTTAGCTCGCAAAATTTTTACCAACGGGAGCGACGACAGGAAATCGCCCAAAAGGCATTGGCATTGATCAATCGGGAAATGCCCACCACTAAATTGAATGATCAAGAAGTGCCTTTGATTATTGTGGAAGGGGTGTTTTTAGAGTCGGCTAGTTTTCCGCCAGCCCTAAAAGAATCAATTGAGAAGAAACAAGTTGCTTCGATTTTGGCTCAGACTGCATCGGTAAAAGCGAAGATTCAAGAGAAAGAAACTGAACGGATTTTAATCTTGGCAAAATCTAACGAAAGGGCAATCCAATTGAAAGGAGAAGCAGCAGCAATTAATGCTAGCTTGGCTGATCTGCTGTTTTTTGAGAAGTTAGAACAACGGATCGAGCAATCCAAGGATACAGCACCTTTTCAAGTAATTCGGATCGAGGGTAATTCCACTGTCTTTTTAAATGTGGATCCGAAGAAGGTGGCGACAATCAATTCTAAATAAGTTGTAAAAAAGTTTGAGGGCAGAGCGCTGCACCCCAATTAAGTCTTTGGTATTGGGCAACGCCTGAAATTTAAGTTGGGGTATGGGCACAACTATTGCTAATATATTCACATATCTTTACAAAAAAGCCTGTGACAAGTTCTACCCTATCTCTTCCTTGGCAGGAGGCCATCTGGCGCTGGCGCGACTATGACATTCACTACGCGATCGCTGGTAGCGGTGTACCGCTAGTATTGGTGCATGGTTTTGGCGCTGCTATTGGCCATTGGCGCAAAAATATTCCCGTGCTGGCAGCAGCAGGCTATCAGGTGTGGGCGATCGATCTCTTGGGCTTTGGGCGATCGCATAAGCCAACCCTT
>JANRLH010000106.1:0-29203 GCA_033762795.1 Pseudanabaenaceae cyanobacterium bins.68 | reverse complement strand
TCGGCTGATTGTCCGCAAACTGATTTCCCCCTCCCATAGCTCTGCCATCTGTTTTTCAGTTTTGTCGCCGTGTCTGTTGGCAAATTCTCGGAATTTCTGCCAATCTATAATCCTGTGATTACTACCTGGCGGCTTATTCGGCATTGGCTTCAGATTCCCTGTCTCATCTCTTCACTTCAGCCATAGATCTATGGTGTTACCGCTGATGTTAAAGATCTTACTTGCCTCTACAACTTTTTGGCGGAAGTCCAGACTATAGGGTTTTGTCATACATTTGATTGAATCTCTTACCTAATTCTACCAGCTATTCCCTGTCCTGCTGGCTATGGCAATTGCTATAATGGCAAAACTTGTTGGCTCTCATCGGCATTAGCAGCAGTCGTGCAGCAACTGACCGACATCCCATTACCGTCGGTGACTAGATGAATTAAAATTCCTTTTCCTTCCCTGCCATAGTCAACTCCCTCACCCTTCCCATGGGGAAAAAGAGCCATCTACGGCTCCATACTCCCAACGAATCAGTCCTTGCTCTTGAGCAATATTCGGAACCCTTTGTTCTAGTAATTGCAAGGTTCCATCTTCGTACCAACGTTTCAGCCATCGGTGGACGCTACTTTTGGATGCCCATATGTTCCTCACGCGCAATGTCACACCATCGGCTCGAATTAGCTCTTTTAGGCGCTTCTGGAAACAAGTCAGCGAATAATTTCCACTCTAGGTCACTTAATCCTTCAAATCTTCCTGCGATTCTCTTCGTATGCTAATCAATACCTCAATTATATCATTAGTGGAACAAGCTCAGCAAATATAAATACGCTTGCCATCACGATTCCATTATGTAATATTTGACCCTCATCAAGTGCAACGACTAATTTTACTTCGGTGCACTCAATAACTTGCATATACTACGTCTAGCGGAAAGTAAAAGTATCAAACCATGAACCACTATGTTGAGGCATGTTTGGTTCACATTTGAGAGATGATAGACGAATGATGTAATTCACTAAAGTTAAGTTTCCTTCCTTGTCATAGTCTTTTTCGGGCATAGTTTTCTCGAACTCTTCATATTCTTCGTCATCCAGTGTCATGATGACCGTCGAACTGGATGAATAAGCATAGATCTCAACCAAGTATGAATCAGGAGGAATATCCACTACCTGAAAAATTTCAAAGTGTTTTGTTGGGGGTTTCCCAGAAATGGCATGAGTAAGATCTTCTGCCGTACAACTGCATAACAAGATTAATTTTCCACAAGGAATTCGTAATTTCCAGGTTAACCGCGCTCTCCAATCCCGTTCTTGCTCTGGCGTTAAGTCGCCAAGTACGAAAAGTGTACCGCGATCTAAAGCACAATCGCCATCAAAGAGAACAGGCATACAGATCCCCTGAGTCAAAAGGGGAGTCATATCGTCAGCAGAACCATCCAAAACAATGCTAGAAATTTGATCAGGAGTCAGATTACTTCCACCCAGACTAGATGAGGTCAATACGTATCCCATACCATCACAAAAGAAGTGGGGAGAAATAGGAATTTGAGTATTAACTTGTCCTGTCATAACTTTTGACTCTTCTAATGTTGGATAGCGGAAAAGATTCGCAACTTTTCTCGGACAACAAACAGAGCCACATTATCATGATTCTCCACCACGATAGGAAATGTAGGAATCGCTATGCGGCTCACCATTTTGCTCAGCCTAAGCGGATATTTATGCTGTGCCATGATGCTCTCCTCTGTTTCATTGACCCATTGGCCATTCTTAAGATTCCTTTGGTGTATTCTTTCGCCCACCGTTGAACTCACCCGCCATCATTAACTTTGGATGACGAATAATAGTTTAGCATACGGTCGGGTGCAGTGATTTTTTATGTGCTTGGACTCTTATGCAAACGATGGGCAATCACTAATGTTATCCTAAATAGCTTTCTGAGTGATTATTCAGAGTTCATAATAAGAATCGAATAGTTATAAAAGTAGCTGCCCCTAGAATTTGTAGCACTGTAATTGGCACACCATACTTAGCAAATTTACTGAAGGAGATGGGTTTGCCGTGAATTTCGGAAATACCTGCCCCCACGATATTGGCAGAAGCCCCAATTACAGTTGCATTTCCGCCTAGGGTAGCTCCAAACATCATGGCGTAAAAAAGCGGTAGAACTTCATCTGGGAACTGCCCTTTAAAACTATTAAATAAAGTCCCTGAAGGGGCAAGATCAACGTTTACGATATACTCCTTCATCATCGGCACCATTGCTACAACTAGGGGAATATTGGGAATAAAACTGGAAGTTACAGCAACAATAACTAAAATCATGATTGAGCCTAGGGCAATATTTGTGCCTAAAACCGAGGAAAGTACATTGGAGGCATCGGTAATCAGCCCCGTTTTTTGCAACCCGCCAATCAAAACGAAGGTTGACATAAAGAACAGTAATGTACTCCAATCAACATCTCGCAAAACATTATTAATCGAGTCAATGTGATTGTGATGGGATAAAAATAAAGCTAAACCTGCTCCTAAAAGGGCAACGGCAGCAGGGGAAATGGGGGTCGGCAGGGATTCCCCAATTACAAATAAAATTAAGACAAATAGCGAAATGATGCCGCCAATAATTAATGTGCGGGGATGATTAATGGCAGGGATTTCGATGTCTTCAGTAATTTCCACATTCTTGTTCCAAATTTTCTTAAATAAAAATGGGAGAACGGTAACAATAATGGCGATGGATATGACTCCACCTATACTAAGACGCATTAAATAATCGGCAAAACTGATATTAATGGCATCGCCGACAATAAAGGTGGCAGGATCGCCCACAAGGGTTAATAGCCCTGCACTATTGGATACAACTACCATTAAAATTATGAGAGGGACAAAATCTATGCCAATAAATTTTGCTAAGGGCGGAATCATCGGAGCCAAGAGCATTACCGTTGTGGCGTTAGGCAGTACAGCATAAACCAAAGAAGTACCGCCCACGATCGCTAGTAATAATCGACTACCTTTGCCCTTAGAAATTACTACCATCTGTGCTGCTAGGTAATCAAATACTTTAGTTGGCTCAAATGCCCGCACCATCACCATCACACCAAATAATAGACAAATAGTAGAGTAGCTGCGACTAATATATCGGGTTGCCTCTTCTAGAGTCATGATTTTGGCAGCAACCAATAGAAGTGCTCCCAAAAAAGCGGCGATCGTTAAATGAACTCTCTCTGTAGCAATGAGGATGATGACAACTACAAAGGTCGTTCCCGCAAAAATTGCTTGCCAGTTTTCCATCGGTAGTTACTGCGATTACTAGATTCATCTTAGTTAGGATAGCACAGGCTGAAATTGGCAGAAATTAGCTCCACCAACCACAAAAAACTCTTTTAGTCCATTCTGAGAACTTATACACTTTTAGTTTCTCAAAGCCACGTATCTGAACATCTAAGCTGTAAAGTACATCTAATGCTGAATCACCTCCCCATCACCGACACATTCCGCAGTGACTGGCATCTATTCTGGTTTTATTTGATGGTTATTTCACAGCAAAGATATTTCCTATCCATTTCTACCGCCTCTCTTGAGTAAACCTGATTTTGGCACATAACGGGGCGAGCGATCGCCCAACGGCAGTAAGTTGAGCCGCCACAGATAGAGTTTAGCTCTCAAGGATAACTTAAATATGGTCGGCTCCAACGCATTGTTAGACAGCCGCTTAGATCGAACAGCTTATTACTTTTCTAAATTTTCTGATCTGGTCTTTTCTGTATGAGCCTTACGAGACAAAACTTGGAGGTTATCTATCGTGGTGAGACCACCTTTTGACATTGGCTTAATGTGATCGATCTGGAAATTTATCCTTGCTTTACTCTTATACTCACTTGCAGCACAAGTAATAAAACCCCAAATATCAGTAGCCTTTGAATAGACAGTATCTACAATTTTTCTGTATTCTTCTGGGTCTTTTTCTCTTATTTGCTCAAGAGTTAGTTGTTCTAGTGGAACTTGATCAAGTATTACTGTTGGGCGAGATAAATCAATATCGCCATATAATCCTTTGATTTTGTAGATCTCAATATCTAATTGCTTGCAAAAGTAAAGCAGATTGTAGTCAAAAATCACCTGCCAGAATGACTGTTCCGCATTCCAAAGTGAATTGATGTATTCAGTCTTAGCTCTTTCGCCGAGGTCGTTATCGTAGATATACCTTGCAACTTTAGATATATCGCACTTATTCTTTTCAGCAAATGGAATAAACTCTGGTTTAATTTGTTTTTCGGCATAGTAGCGCAAGATATTTGCTATATCACGATCTCTGTAGCCTATTAAAAATTCATGATTAAGAAAGTAATTCTCTTTGACAATTTGGAGCAAATATTCAAGCTCACTGTCAGTCAGGATCTCTCTATTATCTTCAAGAGCTACTGTACCGAAGATCGCTTCTAAATCGTTGACAAAAGAATCATAAATTGGGTCAGTATCGCTGTAGACAAGAACCGTATAGTTCCTTTGTGTACCCTCTTTCGATTCAGAAGGCTCAAGAATTGAAAAACGATATATTCCAACGGGAACTCGCTTCAAAAAATCTAATTTCTCTAATTTGGTTGTGTCTATAGAGTCATCCATAATTTGAGCGAACTGCTCTACCATGTCAATACAGATAAACCGTGTATTCTTCTTGGCTGTTTGAATATCCCTGTCAATAAACTCTACACCTTCTTCAAAATGGAGTTTTTCAGGGTTAACCCAATTAATTTTATCTTCCCAATTGTCAATAAAGCTAACTACATAGGCTTTTTCTGTTCCCCCAGCTTTTTCGCCACGCAAAGCACGACCAATCATCTGAGTCATTAAAATTGTGGATGTAGTTGGACGTGTTAAAAAGACAGATTGAACGTTTGGAAGATCGGTTCCTTCTGTAAGCATCTCAACATTAATAAGTACCTCAAGTTCTCCGTTCCTAAATCGCTGAATTTTTTCAGAGTTCTCTTTAGCAGCAACTACTGCCCCTGTTTTCACATCTCTAACCGAAGCAACTACAAAATCGGAGCTAACATCTCTTGCTTTGAAAAGACTATTCAGGGTAATGGCATGATCTACGTCGATCGCAAATACTAATACTGGCTTGTATTTATCTCGATTATTTAGATAATGATCTACGATTTGCTTGTTACGAATCGAAGACTTGGCAATTTTTTCAGCAATATCCTTGGGCAGCCTATCAAAATCTTCTATTGTTTTAATGTCTCTATCACTTAGTTCGTTGTGAAAATCTAATTGCGTAGTCAAATTTTCAAAAATCGGTTCTGCAAGTATTCCTTTTGTAATCAAGTTTCTTAAATGTTCAGAGAAAATAATATCATCAGGGAAAACTTTCTTAAGCAGCCCCGCTTCAGATTCACTCGTTCTGAATGGAGTTGCTGTTAAACCGAGCATTCTAAATGCGTTTTGCTTCTGACGTTTTTCAAAATTCTCTTTAATAGCATTGATTAGTTTTCGATAGGTCTTTGCAGTTGCATGATGTGCCTCATCAACTACCAGAAGTATTGAGTCACAATGCTCTACCCAATTATTTAGAAGGTGGGTTAATCCGCTATTTAGGCTATCTTTACTCGCAATAATGATGTCATCTGTTTGTTTAATATTTACGGGAATGTCATGCTTAGGATGTCCTGAAATTATCCGAAAACTGAATTTGTCAACATCTTTTAAGAGCGAACTATAAGCAGTGAATTTTATTGTTTCTAGGGCTTGGTTTAGTAGCTCGTGACGGTGAGCTATCCACAAGACTTTCTTACGTTTGTCAATAAAGTTGCGTAGCAACCAGTGAACAGCCGTAAGGGTCTTCCCCCCACCCGTAGGTAAAACCAGTAAACCTTCAAATGCAGATTGATTTTTATGGTTTAGAGCCTTTATTGCATCATTTTGATGCGCATAGAGTTCTTTGGGACTTTCACCTTTTTTTACTTGAATTTGTCCAGAGCGCTCAACTTCAAAAGTTTGCATTTGGGTTAAACGGTTTAACTGCAGAAATAATATAGCAAATATGACGCCTCTTCACTTGTAGACAACGCCGAAGCTACAGGCGCAAGTATTCTGATTGAGTTCAAAACCCTGAGGAACCGACTTGCTCGCTGGGTAATGCCCTTCCCTGGGTGGCAGGCAATCGCTACCCCCTATCAGATTGCTCATTGCCTGAGAGCGATCGCTTATTTGATTGGTACGACTGCTGCCCTAAGTGCCACCAAGTTGCCAGTGATTACGCCCCTAGGCAAAAGGTTAAAACTGCTTGGATCGGTGGCTTTGCTTTTTGTGAACCTTGCCTCACTACCTGGGAACTGCCAGTTAAAACTGACTTGAAGCTGTCGGCTGTCGGATACCTGTGGCGAATACCTTGGTGTAGTTGAGGATGAGGTGGGTGAAAGGTTGAAGATGGAAGTAATGGCGTATGCCTAGAAATATGCGATCGCGTTTTGGCTGAAGCAATTTATGTATGAACATCTACAAAACTAGCTCCCTGAGCGCTTGCCCTGAGACTGTCCCAGGGGAGCCGAAGGAACGGTAAACGAAGCAAAAAAGTCCCTGCCGCGTGGATAATAGGCAAGATCATATTTTGGAGATCAATTTGATTAGAAACAGCATTCCACCCTAGCCTGGAAATACCAACCAAGCTCGATTAATTGGCTGGCTAATGGTAGCAACCAGAGGAGATAAATCGGTAATTTTTACCAGGCTTTGATCGGTCTTGATTTCAATCTCTTGACCGTTATGCTTGGTGCTACCGTCTTTGTGCAAGGGATAGAGAGTATAGCCTTTGGTCAGGGCTTTAACCCTGCCGAGGTAATATTTGGGGTCTAGGTCGCGAGAGTCGAGTATCTGCTGAAGTTGGACGATCGCAATTGCAATCTCACTCGAATTGAGGTGGCTAATGTCCCGCGTTTTGAATAAATCCCGATCTAGGAAACGACGACAGAGGTCCGCTAAAACCTGATCGGGCGATCGCTGCCAAGTTTGAATATGGTAGGTAAACAGCACATCATCAGCAGCCAGGTAATCAGCACAACTCAGTTGGGAATTGGGTAGGTTAAACCAATTCTGAACCGTTTGATCCATGGGCATAGTTTCCCCAGCAGTCAATAGATCCCGCACCCTGGTAAAAATCTGTTGCAGCACAAAGCGAGCAGCTAGGTTCTTGGGATGGTTGTAGACCTGAAGATACATAAAATAGCGCACGATTAAATAATGCTCGATCGCTACTAAACCTTTACGAGTCACCACTAGCTTTTGGGAGACTTGATCATAATCCATCGCCATTAGAATCCGATCGAGGTCTAGCTGGCCATATTTTGCGCCCGTAAAGTAGCCATCCCGCTGGAGGTAATCCAAGCGATCGCAGTCCAACTGACTAGAGACCAATTGGGTGATCAGAGGAATCGGATAGGTCTTTTGCAACACCTGCACCACCGCTTGGGGCAAACCAGAATCATAGCTGCGCAAAATCTCGGCAATTCTGCCAGACAGCACCAGCCTAGCCGTCCACTGCTCATGATTACTATGAAAAATCTCCTCCCCGGCATGGCTAAAAGCACTATGACCCAGATCGTGGAGTAGCCCCGCCGCTAATACTACGGCGCGATGGGGCAGCAAGGTCGGATACTTGGTTGCCAAGCGATCAAAGGCACGGCGCACCAGATACATCACCCCTAGAGAATGGGTAAAACGTGATCCCTCTGCTCCGTGGAAAGTAAAACTGGCAACATCTAACTGACGGATGCGGCGCAATCGTTGAAATTCGGGGCTATCAATCAAGCGAATTAGGAGGGCTTCCTGGCGATCGCTACTATCTAGGGTAATTGCGCCATGGAGTGGGTCGTGATAGGTGCGTTGTTTGCCTGGAAGCATGGGTTTAGGGGGAGAGAGGTAGCACCGATAGGTAGGGGTAGTAAGGGCGTTGTTTGCCTGGAAGCATGGGTTTAGGCTAAATTTCCTGATGGGTGGTACCTTGATGGGCGATCGCTACTACTTTTTTCACCGCATGAACTCCCAAGCCTTGCCAAGTGTTGACCATGGCAGAAGCGATCGCTTCGATTTGTTCTGGTGCGCCCAAAGCTAATAGGGTAGGCCCTGCCCCACTGATGACTGAGCCATAGGCTCCCGCCTGCGCTGCTGCTTTCTGCACTTCTTCCATATGGGGGATCAAACTCTGGCGATAGGGTTGATGCAGCTTGTCCTGCAGGGCAATTTCTAACAGTTCTCCCTTACCCTGGGTGAGGGCTTGGGTGAGTAGGGCCAGGTGAGAGGCATTAAAAATTGCATCCTTGAGGTTGACCTGCTTGGGTAAAACTTGGCGTGCCTTGGCCGTAGGTAGCTCAAAATCTGGAATTGCCAGAGCGATCGCGATCTTTTTGTGCCAAGCAATCGCACAGTAATCCCAGGCATTGGTTTTAGTAGTGGTAGCCAACTGACATCCGCCCAACATCGCTGGTGCCACATTATCGGGATGCCCTTCTATCTCTACTGCCAGTTGCAAAATTTCTGAGGTGGATAGGGGTGCGCCTGCCAGCAGATTGCCCCCCATCAGCCCCCCAATAATCGCCGTGGCTGAACTGCCTAAACCGCGTGCTAGGGGAACTTCAGTTTGAATATTGATCTGCACGATTGGGCGGCGGCGATCAATTTTGTCGTAGAGCTTTTCGAGGCTTTGATAAACTAGGTTGGATTTGTTTTTGGCGACCTTATCGGCACCGTTGCCAGTGGCGTTAATTTTAAATTCATCTGCCAGGGTAAATTCAAAGCAGTTATAAATGGAGAGGGCTGCACCCAAACAGTCAAAGCCAGGCCCTAGGTTGCCCGTGGTGGCTGGAACGGTGACACTAAAGGACATATGTCTACCTCAAGGGGATTAATAACATTCTAGTAGCATACCCCATGGCACTCACCAACCTCTCTAGTCTAATTAGTCAAATTCGCGATCGCCCCCATTGGCAGCAACAACACAGGTTTATTAAAATTTTAGAATGCTGGCGACAGGTAGTAGGGGAAGCAGTGGCACAGCAGTCCCAGCCCACGGGAATTTACCGCTTGGTTTTACAGGTAGCCGTGCCTGGTTCCCTATGGGCACAAGCCCTTACCTTTGAACGTCGCCAGATCTTGATCAAACTCAATCAAATCCTCAGCCAGGAAGGCTTAGAACTGCTCACTGATATTCATTTCTCCACCGCCAAATGGCGCAAACCTCAGCTTAAATCAACCTTGACTAAACTTCCTCCTGTTACTACTCCACCGCCAACTAGTCCCCTAGAAGCTTTTCAGCGCTGGCAAAATCTGGTCAAAAGTCAGCGATCGCACCTGGCCAAATGCCCTGTCTGTCTTAGTCCTACTGAGCCACAAGAGCTAGAGCGGTGGCAAATTTGTCGCATTTGTGTGCGGAAGCAGTTTAAAACTTAGGACTTGCCAAAAAACAGACTAGCTAGCAGCGATCGGCAAAACCAAGCGGCTGAGAATGCGGGCGTCTTCTAGCTTGTAGACGGTTAAATCGCCCCCCGCTTCTTGGATCAGTTTTTGGCAAATTGCCAAGTGTAGTCCAGGCGGCTGATCTAGCGTAGAGGGTGCCAGCAGGTCTAAATGCCGACCTTGATTAATCTCTTCAAGAAAATTCGGATCTAAATCGCCAAAATCGGTAATTGAAAGTTCTAGAAACTTTTCATCAATTTGACGACACCAGAGATCTATCCTGGCGCCGACCTGCGATCGCCCACAGGCAAACAACAGAATTTCATGGATGATCATTTCAAACTTGGCAATATCTCCACCAATCACTACATTTGCCTGATTATGCACCTGAGACCAGAGTTGACGCTGCTTGATCAAGCTTTCTACCCGTTCGAGAGATCGCTTCAACATGCCCGCTAGGGGAGCAGTTTCATAGTTAGCTCGCAGCCGCCATTGTTCTTTGCGAATTAGTTGTGGTAGAGAAGCGATCGCGGTCTGGAGTTGTTTGAGCGACTGTTGCAGCCGCATCCCACTGGCAGCATCACCACTATTATCTAGGTCTAGCAATTTCTGCACATTTCCACCGACACTGCGGTAGAGATCCTCTAGGCGACGGTGCTTATACCAATTCAGCTTTTCTAGTTCTTGACGCTGACCATAAAAGCTATCCACAAACACCAAATGACGGCGTGACCAAGCCAACTGATTCGCCAGCATATTCAAGCCCTGTAAATGGCGATCTGACCAGCGCCGACCTGAGCGATCTGCTACCACAAACATGCCCGTGGGTTGATGATCGGGAGAGGTGCGAAGAGCGATCGCTAATAATTGCCCCAAGGCAGCAGGATTCAGCCATTCTCTAGTCTTAGCCGTAAGATCTTGGGCATTGAGCGGTAAAATCCCTTCGGTCTGCAATACCCACTGCACCAGATCGTCACTATCCAGGGGTAAAACTAGTTCGGGCTGATCAATTTGAAAGGCGGGATCACTGATAAAGCTAGCAGCCACCTGTCCTCCTGGTCTACCTGGCAGCCAAGTGACCAACAGCGCCAGCGGGGATTCCATCACCTGAGCCACAATCTGGGTAGCAATTTGATGTAAAGAATCCAATCCCGCCGCTTGCTGAATCGCCACTAGCCCAAATTGAATCGCCTGGTATATTCTCAATCTCTCATCGGTTTCCTTTTGCAATTGCGCCTGGTGTAATAATAATCCCACCTGCTGCGCTACCGCCTTCAGCATTTCCCGTTCGGGCTTAGCCCAAGTGCGCGCCGTCTCATGCCCGATCGCTAGGATTCCTTCTAATTTTTTGCCTAGATTAGTGCTGCACACCATCAGGGCCTTCATGTCTAGATCAGTTAGAGTTGGTCGCCAGGATAAGAACTTGTAATCATTATCTAGATTCTCAATCGCGATCGTCTCTAGGGACTGCTCCATCATTTTCCAATCCACTTCCGATAGTTCTCCGAGGGAACGCGGCAGAGAACGGCGATTTTTGGGATGATACTGAAAATTGATATCAAAGCTATGAGTATCTTTGTTGTAAACCGACAGCCAAAATCTTTCAGTGCCCAAGCGCTGACATAACTGCTCCGCCGCAATCGTGAGAGATTCTTCCCAATCACTATCAGCAAATACCGCCTTGGCAATTCCAGAAGTGAGCAACTGATCGGAAGCAATGCGTTGGAGGGTGGCTTCCATCTCTTCCAAGGGGGCAGTCAAGGCAATCAACTGGGCAGCACCCCGCACATAGTTGCGTTCTTCTTCTGACCACAGACGCGGCTCTGTACCTTCAAGGCAAAGAAATCCCAATAGTTCCGACTGAAAATAGATCGGGGCAGCTACCAGCGCCACAGCCCCAAGCTGCTCCATAATCCGATTGTTTAGCTCCCCTTTGGTTTGGGTATTGATGTCGGCGATCGCTACCACTTGATCCTTAGACAGGGCGCTATAAAAACCAGGCGCACTATTAACCGTAATTCCAGGGGACTGATCGTTGCGACTGGCGAGGGATTTCTGACGATTGGTACTTCGCCGCCAAAAGTAGCGGTGCTCATGCTCAAACCAATAGACGCTGGTGCGTGAAGGCAAAATAAAGCCATGGGTTTGCTCGATCACTTCTTCCAAGCGACTAGAGAGAGTAGTCAGCGATCGCAATTTTTCTAACAGACTGAGTAAAGGAACTTCCAAACGTAGACTTTTTTGCTC
The DNA here is from genome assembly GCA_033762795.1 of Pseudanabaenaceae cyanobacterium bins.68. Taxonomy (GTDB): domain Bacteria; phylum Cyanobacteriota; class Cyanobacteriia; order Pseudanabaenales; family Pseudanabaenaceae; genus JANRLH01. Next base: position 17,516 of record JANRLH010000106.1, on the reverse strand, counting down.
CTGCCATTCGCTCTGAATCCGTTGCAGAGACGTACCCAGGGTTCCCATCACCATGGAAAGCCGCGCCTTTTCTTCAGACTTAATTGGCACATTCCAGAGCTTTGAGCCTAGCAGCACCAGACCGAAAGGCTCCTCCCGAAAATAGATCGGAAATAGAAATGCTCCCTTAATCTCGTACTTTTGTGCTAGCTTTTGCCATTCTCCCACCCGATTCTCTTGACCCAGGTCAGAGATGGGAATTGGCTTTCTCTGCATAATCATCAGATCAAACAGATCTCCAGGCTTGAGCGCAAACCGATCCTTGAGCAACTTCACTTCGCCCGCAGGAGTGATGCCACCCTTACCCACTAGTCGATGGTTAGCAGGTTCATAGAGAGCGAGCCAAACTAATTCGTAATTAAACCCATCACGCAGGTAGTCAAGCACAGTCGTGATCAAGTCATCTAAGCGATCGCTTTCGCGCAAAGATTGCAGCACTCGCCCTAGGAGCACAACTTGCCGATCAAAGGGATTAGAACCAGCTTGACCCATATTTTTTACCTAGATCTTGACCTAGAGCGGTGATGCTATAACTTATAGTACACAAATATTTAGTCTAGGTCACCCGCCAGATCGGGATCAGGGCTAGAAAACCAAATTTTCGCCCCCACTGACTAGCTTGAGCGACAGAATGCGATCGCCCACAGCAATTTTTTGCACCAGTTCCATCCCCTGGAGCACCTTGCCAAACACCGCATAGTTGCCATCCAAAAAGGTAGCTTCTGCCAAGGTAATATAAAACTGTGAAGAAGCAGAATCGGGAAACTGCGATCGCGCCATCGCCAAAGCCCCTGGTTGATGGGTCAGCACTTCCTCTTGCAAGGGCGCTAGGGTTTTACTGTAGGACGGCACTTTATCGGCACTATCCTTAACCATAATTTCCAAGGGAATGTAGCGAGTTTTTTGGGTCTTTGGATCCACATAACTGCCCAAGCCATTGCCCTGAGGATCTCCTCCCTGAACCACGAACGGTTGAGGTTCTCGGACTACCCGATGAAAAGTCAAACCGTCATAGAAACCTTTTTTGACCAGATCAATGAAATTGCCTGCGGTCACTGGAGCGCATTCACCATTTACCTCCAAGAGCACTGTTCCACCACTCAATTGCATTTCTACCGTGGCGATCCCCCGCAGCTTCGGATACTGCTGCACAGTTTTGGGTAGCTTTGCTAATTCACCGTTTTCTAGGCGACATTTTTTGCGCTCCCTGGCTTGAGCTAAGCTGCTACTTACTGAAGCTTCAGCCAAACTACGGCTCTTGCTTGAGTCAGGCGTAACTTTGGCCCTGGCATCAGTACAGCCAACTAGCGCAACCATTGCTAGGAGTAAACATAAACTTAAAATTCGACTTAGCATAAAATCTGGATAGGGCGCTATAACAGTTTAGTGAAGTGGCGGAATAAATAGTCAAAAAGTTTTCTAATTCTCAGGACTTACGCAGCCTAAGTTGGGAACTGTTGTAAAAAGGGAGATTGAGGGCAAAGCCCTCAAGTGGAGCCCCACACCCCAGTTAAAGCCAGGGTTTTAGATCACCTTTGCGTAAGTCCTAATTCTGTGATTTATCATAGATTTAAGGTTTAACTATTTAAGCCTTAAAAATCCTTCTGAAGATGCCTAGACTGCAAATGGATTTTGATCCTTTGCGCATTTTATTGCAAGCTACCCCAATTTATTCATATGCTGACACTGCGAAAAGCTTCCGAGCGTGGACATGCCAATCATGGCTGGCTAGATAGTTACCATACTTTTTCCTTTGCTGGTTACCAAGATCCCAATCATATGGGATTTCGCCAGCTACGGGTGATCAATCAAGATCGTGTGGCAGGCGGCGGCGGTTTTGCCACCCATTCTCACCGCGATATGGAAATTGTCTCTTATGTATTAGAGGGAGCCTTAGAACATAAAGATAGTATGGGCAATGGCGCTACGATGGTGCCTGGAGATGTGCAGCGCATGAGTGCTGGCACTGGGGTCTCCCACAGCGAATACAATCACTCGCAAACGGATCTGGTGCATTTTCTACAAATTTGGATTTACCCCGATCGCAATGGGGTAGAACCCAGCTATGAGCAGAAGATGTTCCCGCCTGAACACAAGCAAGATCAACTGCGCTTGATTGTGGCGCGGGATGGGGTAGATGGCGCTGTTCATATTAACCAAGATGTCAAGATCTACGCCGCGATTCTCAACCCAGGCACAAGTGTTACCCATCAGTTACCTGCCCAGAGATATGGTTGGGTGCAGGTGGCGAAGGGGCAGGTAAAAGTAAATGAGCTTACCCTAGAGGCGGGAGATGGTCTAGCGATTAGCGACTTGCAAGATCTATCTTTTGTGGGGGGGGAAGAGGCAGCAGAGTTTTTACTGTTCGACCTACCCTAAAATCCAGCAGCTTTGACCAAAACTATCTATCTGCAAGCCGCGATCGCTGCCATGGTTCCAGCAATTGTGGCACTTGATCAAGAATGCTTAGGGGGTTTTTGGTCAGCCTCTGCCTACCTAGCTGAAATTGAGCGAGATCACAGTCAGATGCTGGTGATATCAAACCAGGCAGAAATTCTGGGCTTTGTCTGCGCTTGGTCAGTGCTAGAAGAGGCTCATCTGATCATGCTGGTAGTGGCTCCAAGCGATCGGCGCCGGGGCTTAGGCAAGGCAATGGTTTGGGCGATCTTGGCTTGGGCAAGAGCCCACGGCTCAGAATGGGTAACTTTGGAAGTGAGAAAATCTAACCTGCAGGCGATTAGGCTGTACCAGTTTTTTGGGTTTGGGATTTTGGGAGAAAGACGCAATTACTATCAAAATCCGCCTGAAGATGCCTTGATTTTATGGCGGAAGGAGATCCAAACCCTAGGCTTTTACCAGGCTTTAGTTAGCTGGCATAGCCACATCCATGGTCATTTGCGTGCCCATCAGTTGGAATTGGTGGCAGGGGTGGAGTGGTTACAGGGATTCTAAAATCAGGGTACCCCGCAATACCGACACGGCACAGCCAATCAGTTTCACCCGATCACCCTGCCAGGCTACTGTGAGTTCACCGCCACGGGGAGATAGCTGCCAAGCGCGGAGGGGGTTTTGGTTTAGTACCTGTGACCAGTAGGGTGCTAGGGTGCAGTGGGCAGAGCCGGTAACTGGGTCTTCGTTGATGCCTACGGCAGGAGCAAAAAACCGCGAGACAAAATCGTAGTTTTTCCCTGGATCAGCGATCGCGGTAAGACAAAGCCGTCCAATCTCTAGTTGGTTAATCTGCTCAAAGTTGGGCACAAAGTTGGCGACTGCCTGCTCATTCAATAACCGTACGGTAATGTTGTCAGTGCGCCCAATCACCTCAAACTCGGTGGTAAATAGCTGAGCTAGCTGGTCAAGGGTGCGGGCATGACAGGGCACCGGAAAATTAGCAGGAAAATCCATTACTACCTGCTCATGTTCAAACTCAACCGTAAGAGTGCCACCTAGGGTTTGAAAAATCAGGGGATAGCTAGGATCGACTCTGCCAGTTTCCCGCAAAAAGTGGGACATGGCAAGGGTGGCATGACCGCAGAGTTCAACTTCGCTCTGGGGCGTAAACCATCTGAGATGAAAGTGATTGGGGGATAGCTCCTGGGCAAAGGCGGTTTCAGATAGATTGAGCTCGGCGGCAATTTGCTGCATCAGGCGATCGCTCGGGAAGTGTTTAATTACAGTCACGGCCGCAGGGTTCCCTTGAAACGGTACCCGCGTAAAGGCATCCACGGTGTAGATTTGAACTTCCATACTGAATCTCCCTAAGCGCAGCACTAACGCTTTTATAGCAAAGTTTGGCAGATTTATAGTAATCCTTGTAAAAAACCATAGATCAAGCTGTTGGTTTGGAGTTCCCAAAAATCCTGGGGGATCGCACCATCAATTTTGCGACTGTTGACTCCGAAGCCCTGACGGATGGCGCGCGAGCGTAAAGTTAAGGGGTGATTGGGTTCGAGGGGAGCGCGTAGCCATTGATCGAAATTGGCACTATTCGCCATCCGACTGACCAGAGCTTTGATTAGAGGCGCAGTGTTTTGATCGGGCGGGGTTTGGCTGGCGATCGCCCAGGCGCGGGTGAGTAGGGCTTGGCGTTGGCTAGGATTATGCCAGGCTTGAATGGCGAGGCCGAGGGGGGTGGGGTTGGGGCGGGTGGGGGGCTTACCGCTAATGCCTTGGGCTAAAAGTTGAATTTGGTCAGAGCGATCGGTGAGTGGAGCCAGAATTTTTTGACTAGTGGCAAGATCGGGCGCAAACCACCATTGCAGCAGGGGATTATTGGCAATTTTAGCTCGGGCAAAGGCCTGCTGAAAAATTGGTTGCCATTGGGGCGATCGCCAGAACGGACTAGTTGCAAAGTGGGGATGACGTTCAAATTCTGCTGCTAGCTGAGCGATCGCTGCCTGAGTTTGTTGTTGGCGCAACAGACTAATTGCCAGACCAAACCGCAGCCCTAGTCGATGGGGAACTAGCTCAAGGGCGCGGCGAAAATGACGCTCAGCCGCTTGAGGATTGCCAAGATTGAGTTGCAGCCAACCGGCATAGTTATAGCCAAATTCCTGGTAAGGGTTGACCTTGATGCCCTGCTCCAGCCAGGTTAAACCCTGGGTCAGCCAATCGCGATTGCCTGTGCGGCGGCCATATTCTGCCAGGTTATAGCCCAACTGCAAGGGATAGTAGGGTTCCCAAGGGGTAAGCTGATGGGCTTGGATAAGACTGGTTTTGAATAGTTCCAGGTTGGGGACTTGCAGGGCTTGGAAGCCAGTGGCAGCAAGTTGCCAGGCACGATTAATCGGTGTGATCCACACTAGGGCAGCGATCGCGTACACCGAGATCATAGCTGCTAAAACTTGGCGCAGGGGCTGATCAGTGAGGGCAAGGGGTTGATGCTGATGGATTTGGGCAATTCTTATTAAGCTCAGCCAAATGATCATCAACATGGCACTAATGCCAAACACGTCTAGTTGATAGTCAGTAAAAGAGAGAATAGTGTAGGCTAGCAAGGCGCCAAATAAACTGTAAGTCAGAACCTGATGCTGTAGGTGCGATCGCCAAGTACGGTTAAAGTGCAGTTGGTAAACTAGGCGCAGACTAAAAAAGCTCACCCACAGCCAGGCGGCAATACCCCAAACCCCCAACTCTGCCCAAATTTGCACAGGCGTAATGTGCAGTTGAAAAATCCACTCGGAAATTGCCGAGGCCGATGGAGGTCGGTATTGCTGAAACAGCAAAAACACGCTACCTGCCCCTGCCCCAGTGAGGCCATGGCCACTGGCAAAGCTCTCACCCGTCTCAAACATCACCTGGCGAAAGGCTAGTTCGCCACCGCCAGAGAGTAGGCTAACAAACAGAGTCTGTAGGCGATTATTAGAGGCTACGGCAGTGCCAATCAAGCTCAAGCCAATTAAACCAGCGCCTAGGGCTTGAGCAGGGGCAATCACCCGGCGACTAATCACCACCGCGATCGCGTAGCCAAGTAATACCACCAGGGCTAATAGCCCGCCCCTCGAGCTAGTGGTATAGAGATCAATCAAAGTGAGCGCGATCGCTCCTAGCCAAATAATTCTCTGCTTGGGTTTCAGAATTGCCCAGGCAACAAACAGAGGCAGCGCCAGAATTAGAAAACCCGCCGTATAGTTCTGATGCCCAAAGGGAGCCCAGTTCCGCAGTTGAATTTTGGAGAAATCATAGGCGATCGCTACTCCTGCCTGCCCCAACTGATTAATGCGCTCCAATTCAGGCAAAAGCGTGGTAAAAACCCATAAACCTAGGCTCTCAATCACCAGCACCAGACTCAGCCAAACTTGAAAATTCAGGAGCCGCATCAACCGATCTACCCGATCCCCATGATTGAGATGATTATTCAGGGTATAGACCACCGCAATCATGGCAAAACCAATCAGGCTGTACCAGAGGGAATTTTGGGCAAAAGGGGAAAAAATGGTAGCAAGGCAGAGAGCACTAAAAAATAAACCCACTCCCCAATCCAGTTGACTACCCAATAAAAAAAACGGAATTTGCCGCCGCCACAGTAACAGCAGAGCAGTAATTACAAACACCAACAGCCCCGACTGCCACAGCAAAGTCCAGGGATAGCTCACTACCAAACTACTGCTGTCGGGCAGAAGAGTGAACAGCAGATGCGCCAATACGCCCAAAAAAACTAACAGCCGGCCAGTAGTGGTAGAAAGACGCAGTTTAGATTCCATTGGTACTAAGCAAAGAACAGGATTTCAGATTACGCCCAGATTTATGTCTAGATCCCCTCATTGCAGAAATAGACGTGGTTTAGAGGGAGTTAAACTAATGAGTACAAACTTCGGTCGCAAGCTTCCGTATCGGCTGCTCTCCCCCCTGCCTGTGGGAGAGACGCAGGGAGTAAAGGCTCTAATCTTCAGAATATAGGACTTCCGCCCTGATTGGCAAAAATTAGCCTAGAAATGACTAGCCCAAAATAGACTAAGCTTAGATGAGTGTAGGCGTAGATTTTAACTTTATCCCCATGGGTGACTGTCTCTGGCTGGTATTTACCACTTTACCAAACCTGGCGATCGCCGAAGAAATTGCCCAGCATCTAGTGAAAAACCAACTGGTAGCCTGTGCGCAGGTGCTCCCCCCCATGACTTCGATCTACACCTGGCAAGGACAGATCTGTCGAGAGTCAGAGGTTTTACTGCTACTCAAAACTCCCAGCGATCGCTACCCTGCCCTAGAATTGAGCCTCAAAGAACTCCATCCCTATGCAGAGCCAGAAATAATTGCTCTAGTCGCCGCCGCTGTGAGTCAGAGCTATTTGACTTGGGCGATCGCTTCTACCCACTAGCAGGACTTCATCTGGCATTGCACAGCAATTCACCTTTGTTCGGGATGGGGTGGCACATGGCAAATTAGCGGCAACGGCGAAGCCATCTGCTCATTATTCAGCGCTTCAATTAATTTTTGCAAGCTGCCATAGTCACGCTGATTAAAATGCATCGCCAAGCGGGGCAAATGGAGTAAATGGGCATCCTTCTGTTCTTCTGCTAGAGGGTCGGTGCGATAGATTTGTCCTTGGGCAAGTAGAGGCTGAAACTGACGGTTCAATTCAGCTAGATGGGGGTCGGAAATGTCGTAGTTGAGACGCAACACCAGCAGATCCCCGACCCATCGGCTAGAGTGGTAGCAACTATAGAAATTCTGAATATATTCACAAGCTGGTTCAATTTGGTTGAAAATCCGATACAGAAAGCGATCGCCAGGGCTAATTAAGTCTCGGCACAGTAGATGATTGTCCACATAGGCACTCCATTCTTCCCAATAATTGCTGCCAGGCGGCTCCAGCAAAACAATCGGTCTAGGGGTAGCCTTGCCAGTTTGACAGAGGGTTAAGCATTCAAACAGTTCATCTTGGGTGCCAAATCCACCTGGGAAGATCGCTACGGCGTCGCTTTCTTTGAGAAAAAATAGTTTGCGGGTAAAAAAGTACTTAAAACTCACCAGGCGATCGCTTGCCACAAAAGGATTACTGCTCTGCTCAAAGGGCAGGTTGATATTTAAGCCGAAGGAAGCCTCTAAACCAGCCCCCTGGTTACTTGCTGCCATAATCCCATTGCCAGCCCCAGTAAATACCAAAAAGCCAAGGGCAGCGATCGCTTGGGCAAACAGTTGCGCCTGCTCATACTCTGGGGCATCAGTTGGGGTGCGGGCAGAGCCGAAAATACTTACCTTGCGAATGTGGCGAAAGGGATGTAACACCTTAATTCCCCGTTGCATATCTTGGAGACAACCATCCACCAGTTTCCAGTCTAGGCGCTCTAGGTCTGGGGTTTCCGCCATAGAAGCGATCGCTTCTAAAGATCTAGCAATCAGTTCCCCGTGAGCAAGTTGCGGCAGTTGGGCTAAAAGCTGATCAAGTGATTCTCTTAGCTGATCATACATAGTTGAACCGTTAGATATTGGGATTTTTAAAAGAATGCGGTACAGAAATTATTAAAATCTATGGTAAGGCTGCGCCCGGCGGTTATTGTGGTCACCCATTAACTTGCAAATTGCAATAATCGCTTTAGCTTCCCCATTTTACGCGGTTTGGCGACCAAGATCACCGATTTCGACTCAAGATCAACTATGCTATGGGATTGAAGCCTCATGCACCAGTCTCCTAGGATGAAATCTACCCAGCTTTGGCTAGGCCAGTGTAGCCTTACCTATTTCCTAATCCTAGAACCTGGGACTGCCCAGCAGCTATTTAATCAGCCCTCTCCTCCCAATATTCCAGGGGTGATCCTAGATGGCACTACCAATTCCCAAATTCTAGAGGGCAATGTGATTGCTCCTGGCAGTAGAGCGGCACTTCAAGGCAATAATTTGTTCCATAGTTATCAAGAGTTGCAGGTACCCGCCCAGGGCATCACCTTTGGGGTGGGCAACTCTGGTATTGACGGTACTAGGGTAAACAATATTATCAACCGCGTGACCGGTAGCCAGCCCTCCTTGATCAACGGGGCAATCAATAGTGTTAGAGATTTTCCCCGTGCCAATGTCTATTTACTCAACCCTAATGGCATTGTGTTTAGTGCCAATGGCAGTTTGAACGTGGGCAGTTCGTTTTTAGCCAGCACTGCCCCTGCCCTGGGCTTTAGTAATGGGGATCTGGTTTTAGCTGAGCCGAACTCTAAGTTCTCGATCGCTACCCCTACCAATTTTCAATTTAGCTTGGAGACTGGAGCACCGCTGATTAATCAGGCTAACCTCACGGTCAGATCAGGCGCCAATATTACCCTGGCCGCAGGGCGAATTGTCAGCACTGGTAGTTTGAATGCCCCCAGTGGCTCGGTAGATGTCGCTGCCGTAGCAGGTAAGAGCACTGTGACCTTGCGATCGCCCACTGCAATCTTAGGTTTAGAGGTCAGGGCGGGGGCAGTGGCTCCCCCATGGCAAGGTCAAGTGCAGAATCTCTCGCAACTAGCTAAACTACTGACGGGTAACACCAATCTGGAAGCTGATCGTGCCGTAATTAATGCGGATGGCAGTCTCCAGTTGGTCAACAGCACTGCACCTTTGGGGATTAACAACCTGGTCACTCCCACCAAGCAGCTAGATTTTAACGGCAGGCTGGAGGTGCGCCCAGGAGATCTAGCCCTGAGTTCGGTCAGTGCTGGTGAAGCTAGAATCTTGGCTAGCAAGGATCTCTTGTTACTGGTGCCGAACCTCCAAACTGCTCGCAGTTTACTGCTCAGAGCCGAAAATCGAATTTTGGTGCGGGATAGTATTGCCCAGCCAGCAATTATCAGCGCGATCGGCAACCTCACCTTTCAGGCTAAAACCGAAATCGATCTGCTTGCCCTCAATCATTCCAGTTCGACCATTAGTAGTGGCGGGGTATTGGCTCTCCGCACTGATGGTAGGGTGTTGGCGGATGCCTGGCTACGGAGTGAAGGCACCTTGTCCGTGCGAACCCTAGATTCTAGTCCTGGCACGATTTTGAGTGCCCTAGAATTCAGCCAAGATGCTGGCGGTACTGTGCAGTTTCTAGATGCTCCACCACCTACCCTTGATCGCCTATTACCCAAACTGAGTACCTATCGCACCATCATTGATCTAGATGCCCGCGCCGTAGATCGCACCAAGGAAGTTGCTAAGGTGGAAAAAACTGAGTCGACAGAGGCTGTTCCTGCTGAAGCTAGCAATCAACTGGGGCCAGGGGCTTTGGGTGGTTTTGGCAAGCCAGCGATCGCTAGCAGCACTGCCACTAATGCGGCTGACTTACTCTTACAAAAGGGGCGTATTCTCGAAGCCCAGCAAGCTTTAGATCTGTCGATCTTAGCAGAACTAGAAAGTTACCTGGGGAAAACCCTAGAGCGCAAAATTCCGGAACTGCCGCCTGAACTGCTCAGCCCTAACCAAAATCAACTCTACGATCGCCTAGTCAAATTGCAGCAGCAACTCAATCAAGTCACGGCTGAACTGGGACAGGCTCTGCTCCGTCCTGACCGCCAGGCGGCTTTGGGACAAATTCAACAAAAGCTCAGTCAAGATTTAGACCTGCTGCTAGCTCAACCAGAAGTAAAAACCCTAGACCGGCTGGTGAGCCAAGAAAAACTGCGGCAACTGCAAGAAAACCTGCGCCAACTGCCCCAGCCCACTGTGCTGCTCTATCCCCTGATTCGGACCGATCGCTTGGAATTGATCCTAGTGCCACCCCAAGGTCAACCAATTCGCCATACTACCCGCCTAGATCAAGCCGAACTATTACGGGAAATCAGCCAGTTTCGCCGCGCCCTTGAAACTGTCTATGATCCAGCGATCGATCCTAGAGTTTCCGCCCAAAAACTCTACAGTTGGTTAATCGCTCCCCTAGAACCAGATTTAGCCAAGATTGGCGCCAAGGCAATTCTATACGCTCCTAACAGTCAGTTGCGCTATGTGCCCCTAGCGGCGCTGCATGATCGTGATCGCTGGCTAGTAGAGCGATTTCAGATCAATAACATCACTGCCGCTACTCTGCAAAATTTCACTAGATCAACTACTACCAATAAACAGATTTTGGCAGGTGCAGTCACCCAACCCGCCCAGATTCAATTGGGCGATCGCCAGCTTAATTTTGATGGTCTGCCTTTTGCTGCCCAAGAAATTGACAATCTGGAAACCATCTTCCCCAATCGCACCAAGCGCTTACAGGATCAGAGCTTTAGCCCCCAAGCCATGCTCAGCCAGGCAAATGGCTACAATATCCTCCACTTGGCTACCCATGGTTTTTTTCGTCCAGGCAAGCCCCAGGAATCTTTTATTTTATTTGGGGAGCAGCAGCGCCAAACCCTGGCAGATATTGGTACCTGGTCACTGCCAAATGTGGATCTAGTAGTCTTGAGTGCCTGTGACACCGCGATCGGGGAAACCATGGGAGATGGACAAGAAATCCTCGGATTCGGTTATCTCATGCAGCAGAGTGGTGCTAGAGCAGCGATCGCTTCCCTATGGGCAGTGGATGATGGCGGTACCCAAGCCTGGATGGAAATTTTTTATTCTTTTTTACAACGGCCAGGCATGACTGAAGCAGAGGCAATCCGCCAAACTCAAATAGTCTTAATCACAGGGAATTTTGCCGCGCTAGGGGATCATGCTCCCAGAATTCAGCAACACTTACGCGATCGCCTGTCGGCTAATGTGACCGAATTTCTCAGCCATCCCTACTACTGGGCTCCCTTTATTTTGATTGGCAACGGCATGGGCATGTCCTAAAATGTCTGAACTTGCGCTAATATGCTTAAGACTTACGCCGCTTGGGGATCAGTTTATTCAGATCGGACATCGGCAGTTGGTGATTAAGTTCAGATGCTCAGGGTTTGCTCCTCTTAGTTGGATGCGTAAATACAACTTCTCAGATTATTCCTACGGCTCCAGGCGCCGCTCCTGGTTGAAAACCACCCTGATTGTCATTGGAGTTGGTTTACCAGGCTTGCTCTTCCTGGGCGAATTGGCAGCCCGTGCCCTAGTTGGTCTAGTTGGCAACCCCAAGGCAGATCAAAATTCCCTGGCCCTTGCCTATGGCCTTAAGCCGATCAATAGCCCTCAGCCTACTAGCGGCAAACTGCTGGTGCGAAGTAATCCCCTGTTGGGCTATGAGTTAATGCCCCAACAAAAAAACCAACATTGGCAAATTAATGAGCAGGGATTTCGGAGCGATCGACCGGTGCTCAGCCCGAAGCCCGAAAATGAAATTAGGCTGTTTTTAGTAGGAAATTCCACCGCCTTTGGTCTATTAGCACCCCAAAACCAACAGACGATCGCTGCCCAACTCGAAAAATTACTTAGCCAAAGAATTGCGGCGCAAAATCAGCAGCCTGATAAATTCAAGCCCCTAGTGCTGCCCTACTACGCCGATCAAGTAGAAGCCCTCCAAAATTTGCCGCCGCGCCTGCAGGAAGGCAACTACCGCGTGATCACGGCGGCTGTGCCTGGTTATAATTCTGGCAACGAACTTGCCCTGGTCGCCCATCGCCTGATGGCATTACAGCCTGACGGCATTATTTTGCTCAATGGCTACGAAGATCTGCGATCACCCAGCCGAGAGCTAGGGAGCCGCCTGGTTTTGCCCCCCCCGCCCAGCCAATATTGGGGTGAGTGGGGTCAGGGGTTATCCACTTGGGTAAACCAACTTGCCACGGTGCAACTGTTTCAATCCTGGTTTATGCCCAAAACTGCTCTCTCTGCCCAGGTTCTAGCTCCTACGCAATTTAGCTCCGATCCCCAAGAGGTGAATCTACGGTTGCAGCGCTATCAGTACAATCTCAGGCAAATTCGCGTCCTGGCAGGACAAATTCCGCTGCTAGTGGCTTTGCAGCCAGAAATTACGGGCAAGCGCACCAAACTTACTGCCCCAGAGCGGCAAATTCTCAAAAACCTGTCACCCGACTATCGCCAAAACCTAGAGACTGGCTATCAAGCCCTCAATCAGAGTCTCAGTCAAAACCTGCCGGCGGTCAAGCTGATCAACCTGTACCGCGCTTTAGATAACAATCCTGCCCAAACCTTTGCCGATCCCATTCACCTTACCCCTGCTGGTAATCAAGCGATCGCCCAAATTCTGTTCAAATCCCTAGAACAGACCTTTGCCGTCCAACCAATCCCCCCAACCTGAAAAAAATCAGGTTAAGCTATGGTTATAGTCACAGATGAGCGGTTATGTTGCGTATTATTACTCAGATACATGAGGCAGAATCAGAGCTAAAGCGGATCTGCGATCGCATTCATGACGATCAAGTAATGCACAAAGAAGCGACAGTGAGCGAAATCATCCAAACTGTACGCCGCCAGGGTGATGCTGCGCTCCTGCGCTATACGGCTGAATTTGATCAGCAAGAACTCAGTGTGCATCAGCTTAAGGTGAGTGGAGCCGAGCTAGACGCCGCCTACCAGCAAATTGATAGCAGCCTGTTACAAGCGATCGAGTTAGCCCATCAACGCATTGAAAATTTCCATCGCCAAAAAGTACCTAGTTCTTGGGTGACTTTTCCTCAGCCTGAGGTAGTTCTAGGCAAAAAATATACGCCCGTAGATATTGCTGGCATCTATGTCCCAGGTGGTCAGGCCGCCTACCCTAGTACAGTGCTGATGAATGCGGTACCAGCGATCGTCGCTGGAGTAAAACGGATTGTGATGGTCACCCCACCTGGTCAGTCCAAAACCCTAAACCCTGCTATCCTAGTGGCTGCCCAAGTGGCTGGGATCGAAGAAATCTACCGTGTAGGTGGGGCTCAAGCGATCGCTGCCCTCGCCTATGGTACCGAAACCATTCCCAAGGTGGATGTGATTACTGGCCCAGGCAATATCTACGTCACCCTTGCCAAAAAACAAGTCTACGGTAAAGTCGGCATTGACTCCCTAGCTGGCCCTTCGGAAGTCTTAATCATTGCTGATCATAGTGCTAACCCTCGATTTGTGGCTGCTGACCTCTTGGCTCAAGCAGAACATGACGCTTTAGCTGCTGCTATTTTAGTGACTACTGATGCTCGTCTGGCGATCGAAGTGGAGCACGAAGTTAGCCGTCAATTAGCTAATCACCCGCGTCGTCAACTGACTGAAAAAGCGATCGCGAACTATGGTTTGATTGTGGTGGTAGACAATCTCAAGACTGCCGCAGATCTCTCCAATTTGTTTGCCCCTGAGCATCTGGAATTAGAATTGGAAGAGCCATGGGAAATGTTGGCGTCTATCCGCCATGCCGGGGCAATTTTCCTGGGGCATATGACCCCAGAAGCGGTGGGAGATTACCTAGCTGGCCCCAACCACACTCTTCCTACCTGTGGCTCGGCTCGCTACGCCTCAGCCCTAGGAGTCGAGACCTTCATGAAAAGCACTAGCCTAGTTCAATATGGCCATGGGGCTCTACAAGAGGTAGGGGACGCGATCGCGGCGCTCACTGCGGCTGAAGGGCTAAGTTCCCATGGAGATTCGGTGAGATTTCGCTTGGAATAGATTACTTAAGATCCTAATCTAGTGGAGCGTTCCACTTTAGAAACGTACCTAAACGTCTATAGATTGATTCAGCAACGCCCCCAGTTGCTGTAATATGTTAATGCTGATTTGTGCATAGCTAGAGCAATCCCATGACCCTAAATCGAATTAACCTGATTGGCAGAGCGGGGCGAGATCCAGAAGTAAAATATTTTGATTCTGGCAAGGTTGTATGTAAGTTCTCGATCGCTGTCAATCGCCGCAGCCGCACTGATGAACCCGACTGGTTTGAACTAGAAATGTGGGGCAAAACCGCAGAAACTGCCGGGGAGTACGTGCGTAAAGGTAAGCAAGTGGGGATCGTGGGTTCACTCAAAATCGATCGCTGGCAGGACAAAAATACAGGTGAAGAGCGCTCTCGCCCCGTAGTTATGGTTGATCAGCTAGAACTACTTGGCTCCAAGGCGGATGCTGAAGGTGGAGCCGCTAAACCTGGCTACACTGATGACTTTTAAACCGTTCTCTAATTTGTTAGCCTTACCTGCCGACTGAGATAGTTAACAGCAAATTCCCCTTGGGGATGGTCTGCGAGATTACCAATCAAATCAAACAACTGAGTTGCCAACTCTTCCCCCAACTTGTCTACTACCATTTGTCGCTCTAGCTCAATTTTTTGCTGTTCGCGTACCAAAATTTGCCATCTAGTCGAAAATAACTGTGGTAGCTGACGATCCTGTCCCAGTTGTTGCAAAACCTGCCACTCGCCACGATCGCACCAAAACCCGCCGCAGGCTGCACATCGTTCTAGGTAAAAACTGCGCTTCAGGGTATAAAACACCTTGAGCCTAGTCAAGTAACTACCGCATTCAGGGCAAAGACCGCCTTTGACATCCAAATCTGAAGGCACATATTCCATCTCCGCATCAGGTAGAAACACTGGCTGCTGTAAATCTTCTCCTTTCTGCCAGGCTTGATAGTCATCTGCCGCGATCCATTTCCCCTCACAGCAGGCGCAAGTGTAAGCCCGAGGGGTCTGATCGCTCAACTCCACTAACTCCAACTCCATATCCTTGTGTTTTGGACATCTCATAAATTCAGCCTAAATACAACTGCTCCCTGGCGCAAAATCTGCCAGCCTGATTCCTGCTTGGCCACCACCGTGGATGCCAAGCCACTGCCCGTCCAATCTTCAGACTCTTCCAGCACTGCTATCTGCCTAAATGTTTGATCGATCTCGACTGCTGACCGCAAAGGAAGTTGACCACTCAAATTAGCACTGGTAGTCAACATTGGCCCTGTCGCTGCCAAAATTGCCAAGGCTACTTGGTGATTAGGAACTCTCACGCCCAAACTAGAATGGTCTAGGTTGAGCGATCGCCCCAGGTGATTTGCCGGCAAGACTAGAGTTAAAGCTCCAGGAAAATAAGTATCTACTATTTCTTGGCAATTTATGCCACTTTCTAAGTAGTCTTGCAACTGCTGCCAGGTAGCTGCCATCAAAATCAGCGGCTTAGCGCGATCGCGTCCCTTAAGTTGATAGATCAAATCTGCCTTATGGGGTAGCACTGCCAGAGCCGGCACCGTATCCGTAGGAAAACAGACTACTTCACCTTGCTTTGCTCGCTCTACTAAAAACCACTGATCTACCAAAACCACTAATCTTCACCTACTTAGAAGTTAGGAATTATACCAATTCGCTGAATCCGCGCTACAGACCGTTAGGGGTGTGGGGCACAGTCCTTAAGCTCCCTTTTCCCGATATTTTCCCAATCACAGTGGGTAAGTTCTGCTACTTGCTAGTCGAGGCTAGGCAACTGGATCAGCAGTCTCAACCCTAGTCAAATGTAGATCTACCAAACTTGGAGCCGTATCTGCTTCTGGCTGGGCTACAGTAGCGATGATCCCAGGCCCAAAAAAGCTAGTGAATTTGTCCTGTTTTTCTAGCCAAGTGTGCCAAGGGATCAAGGGTGCCTGAAAACGTAAAACCAGGCTGTAAGACTGGCTCAAGGAACCAGCCGCCAACTCATAAATGCCTACTAGTTTGGGGCATTCCTCATCCGTGGGGCTGAGTCCCAACTTTGCCAACACTTCGTCCAAATGGGCGCGAATACCATAGCGGTAACGGCAAACATCGCTGCGTACTTGCTTCTGGGTGGCAGTAGCTTGGCTTTCCCGTAGTTGTAAGATCTCTTTGGTAGGGGGAAACAGTTCAGCTACAGGCTTTACCTCAGAGGATTTCAGCGCCAACCCACCCAACAAAATAGGAATCCCATAAAAAAAACCTACCAAGTTGACTGTGGAGTTGCCGATCGTGTAAGCATAAATCCCTGCTATGCTCATCACCCCGCCCACAGCCAGACCAATCGTACCAAGGGAAAATTGCCGCAACATATCTTAATCACTCTCTAACCAAATACTAAAAGCAAAAGCTATACTGATAAAGCCTTTTGTGACTACTAAATTCAGCTTTTAACAGGAAAAACTCACCTGCTGAAGCTGGATTGGACAGATTATTTGTTTGTTCGTTACACATCTTAACCTAGACCTATCTTAACCTAGTTTGACGCTTCTCGCGGCTCCAGTAGGCTCTAAATAGTTTCTGTGCAATTTCTGTATAACTAAGGCTATCCGTAAAATTAATTCCCCAGTAAATTAAGCCATGATCAAACTGTAAGCTTTAGCTAAGATGGTTTTAAGCCAAGTTTGTAAGACTGAAGCACTGGTGATCTTCAAATCATTTATGCAGATCACTCTCCTGGGGCAAAGTAAGCTTAGTCAGGAATGTGTGGGATAGTCTGGATTCAATTTAGTGTAGTCCTTGTTTATTGTAATTTTTATTAGGTACGGAGTTTGAGGTATCAGGCATGAGCAGCGCCAACCTACTCGCAGAGATTTTGTCTAGCCCGGAATCAGAGCACCAGGGCTTGAGCGATTCCCCTAAATCTTCTCTAGATGAAGATCTAGAGGAATTTGATCCAGAATTAGCCACTGAAGACGAGGAAGACAAGTCGGGTAAGAAAGGAGTACGCAAGCGCACTGCTCCCAGCAAAAAGAAACACTACACTGAAGACTCAATCAGGCTGTATCTCCAGGAAATCGGTCGGATTCGCCTCCTAAGGGCCGATGAAGAGATTGAGCTAGCTCGCAAAATTGCTGACTTGCTAGAACTTGAATTAAAGCGCGAAGAGATCGCTGTACAAAAAGACTGTGAGCCAGATGATGTAGAGGAGCAGGAATGGGCAATCAAGATGGATATGCCCCTGGGAGCTTTTCGCCACCGATTGCATGCGGGGCGGCGTGCCAAGGATAAGATGGTGCAGTCTAACTTGCGGTTGGTGGTATCGATCGCTAAAAAATATATGAACCGGGGCTTATCTTTCCAGGACTTAATCCAGGAGGGTAGCCTGGGCCTGATTCGGGCAGCGGAAAAATTTGACCATGAAAAAGGCTATAAGTTCTCTACCTATGCCACTTGGTGGATCAGACAGGCAATTACGCGAGCGATCGCTGATCAATCTCGCACTATTCGTCTACCTGTGCATCTCTACGAG